>NZ_JBYOJU010000007.1:0-224725 GCF_057798855.1 Cupriavidus sp. 96C5-1
TCGCCCACCAGGCCATAGTCGGCCACCGAGAAGATCGGCGCTTCGGCGTCCTTGTTGATCGCCACGATCACCTTGGAATCCTTCATGCCGGCCAGATGCTGGATCGCGCCGGAAATGCCGACGGCGATGTACAGCTGCGGCGCAACGATCTTGCCGGTCTGGCCGACCTGGTAATCGTTGGGCACGAAGCCGGCATCGACGGCGGCGCGGGATGCGCCCATCGCGGCGTTCAGCTTGTCGGCCAGCGGCGTCAGCACCTTGGTGTAGTTCTCGCCGGAACCCACGCCACGGCCACCGGACACGATGATCTTGGCGGCGGTCAGCTCGGGGCGGTCGCTCTTGGTCACTTCGCGCGAAACGAATTGCGAGATGCCGGCGTCGGCCACGGCCGGCAGGTTTTCCACGGCGGCCGAGCCACCTTCGGCAGCGGCGGCGTCAAAGCCGGTGGTGCGCACGGTGATGACCTTGACCTTGTCCGACGATTGCACGGTCGAGATCGCGTTGCCGGCGTAGATCGGGCGCTCGAAGGTATCCGGGCCGTCCACCTTGGTGATGTCCGACAGCTGGGCTACGTCCAGCTTGGCGGCCACGCGCGGCAGGATGTTCTTGCCGTAGGGGGTGGCGGGCGCCAGGATGTGGCTGTAGTCGCTGGCGATGGCCAGCGCTTGCTCGGCCACGTTCTCGGCCAGGCCGTCGCCGAAATACGGGGCATCGGCCAGCAGTACCTTGGACACGCCGGCGATCTTGGCGGCAGCGGCGGCTGCAGCAGCGGCGTTGGCGCCGGCCACCAGCACGTGGACGTCGCCGCCGCACTGGAGAGCTGCCGTCACGGTGTTCAGCGTGGCGCCCTTGATGGATTGGTTGTCGTGTTCAGCAATGACGAGTGCAGTCATGTTTTATCTCCTGGCGCGCTCAGATGACCTTGGCTTCGTTCTTCAGCTTTTGCACCAGCGTCGCAACGTCCGGCACCATCACACCCGCGCTGCGCTTGGGCGGCTCGACGACCTTGAGGGTCTTCAGCCGGGGCGCCACGTCCACGCCGAGATCTTCCGGCTTGACGGTGTCGAGCTGCTTCTTCTTGGCCTTCATGATGTTGGGCAGCGTCACATAGCGCGGCTCGTTCAGGCGCAGGTCGGTGGTCACCATCGCCGGCAGCTTGATCGACAGGGTCTCCAGACCGCCGTCCACTTCGCGCGTCACCGACGCCCGGCCATCGGCCACCACCACCTTGGAGGCGAAGGTCGCTTGCGGCAGGCCTGCCAGCGCGGCCAGCATCTGGCCGGTCTGGTTGGAGTCGTCGTCGATGGCCTGCTTGCCCAGGATCACCAGTTGCGGCTGTTCCTTGTCGACCAGCGCCTTGAGCAGCTTGGCCACCGCCAGCGGTTGCAGGTCTTCGTTCGACTCGACCAGGATGCCGCGGTCGGCGCCGATCGCCATCGCGGTCCGCAGGGTTTCCTGGCACTGGGCAACGCCGCACGAGACGGCGATCACCTCGGTGGCCACCCCGGCTTCCTTCAGACGCACCGCTTCTTCCACGGCGATTTCGTCAAACGGGTTCATGCTCATCTTGACGTTGGCCAGATCCACGCCCGTACCGTCCGACTTCACCCGGACCTTGACGTTGTAATCCACCACGCGCTTGACTGCGACGAGTACTTTCATGCGCTCACTCCACTGATAGTCGATAGTCAGAAATTTGGTTCGCCCGCCATTATAACCACCGGGCAGGTGGCACTCTTATTTTTCGAACGGTCGTACTATTTTATCGGCAAAGAATTGCCGGGCATAGCCCGGCAACGTGTCAACCTGACCGCATTGTGCCGTAGGATGCCCTGCGTCACACGGGTTTCGAAGGTTTTTTCAACTTACCAGGCGGTAATCACCGAATCCTTGAAGGTGCTCTGCACGTACTGCTTGATCTCCGGCGAGTGGTAGGCCTTGACCAGCTTGGCCACCCAGGGCTTGTTGCGGTCGGCTTCGCGGATGGCGATCAGGTTGGCATAGGGACCCTTGGGGCCTTCCATGGCAATCGCATCCTTGGTGGGCGACAGGCCTGCCGACTCGGCATAGTTGCCGTTGATGGCGGCGGCGTCGAGGTCGTCGAGCGAGCGCGGCAGCTGGGCGGCGTCCAGCTCGACGATCTTGATCTTCTTCGGGTTGGCCACGATGTCCAGCGGCGTGGCCTTGAGGCCGGCGTCGGCGCGCAGCTTGATCAGACCCTTGCTCTGCAAGAGCAACAGGCCGCGGCCACCGTTGGTGGGATCGTTCGGCACACCCACGCGGGCGCCTTCCTTGAGCTGGTCGAGCGACTTGATCTTCTTGGAATACACGCCCATCGGGAAGGTCACGGTGAAGGCCACGTGGGTGAACTTGTAGCCACGGTCCTTGATCTGCGCTTCCAGGTAGGGCAGGTGCTGGTAGCTGTTGGCATCCAGGTCGCCCGAAGCCAGCGCGGCGTTGGGCTGGATGTAGTCGCTGAATTCCACCACCTGGATGTTCAGGCCATCCTTGGCGGCGACCTTCTTCACCTGCTCCATGATCTGGGCGTGCGGGCCGCCGGTGACGCCGATCTTGATCGGCTTTTCCTGCGCCACGGCACCGGTGGCCAGGGTGGCGCCGAGGGCGGCGCCGACAATCCATTGCAGCAGGTTACGACGTTGCATATTGACTTCCTTGATTCTCGATTTCTCTGATTCTCTATCTAAGACCGGCGCGGCGTCCGGCCTACTTGTGGCTGATGCGGCGCACCAGCCAGTCGCCGAAACTCTGTACCGCCTGCACGAAGACGATCAGGATCAGCACCACCGCCACCATCACCTCGGTGATGTAGCGCTGGTAGCCGTAGCGGATGCCGAGATCGCCCAGGCCCCCGCCGCCGATGGCGCCGGCCATGGCCGAATAACCCACCAGGCTGACGAAGGTGATGGTCAGGCCGGCCACGATGCCGGGCATGGCTTCGGGCAACAGCACCTTCATCACGATCTGTCCGGTGGTCGCGCCCATCGACTGGGCGGCTTCGACCAGGCCCTTGTCGACTTCGCGCAGCGCGCTTTCCACCAGCCGCGCGATAAACGGAATCGCGGCGATGGTCAGCGGCACCACGGCCGCGGTGGTGCCGATCGAGGAGCCGACGATAAAGCGGGTGAAGGGAATCACCACCACCAGCAGGATGATGAAGGGAATCGAGCGCACGGCGTTGACCACCACGCCGATGGTGCGGTTGAACAACGGGTGCGACAGCACGCCGCCGCGGTTGGTCAGGTGCAGCAGCACGCCCAGCGGCACGCCGAACGCCGCGCCGACCACGCCCGAGATGCCCACCATCAGCAGCGTCTCGTTGAACGAGGTCAGGAACAGGTCAAACATTTCAGACCACATGCTCGATCTCCTCCACCACTACGCCCTCTTGTTGCAGGTATTCCATCGCCGCCTTCACGTCGGCCAGATCGCCGGTGGCCATGATGGCCAGCGAACCGAAGGCCTGGCCCTGGATCTCGTCGATGTGCCCGTGCAGGATATTGAAATCCAGCCCGTAGCGGCGGATCGCCTGGGCCAGCACCGGCTGGTCCACGCCTTCGCCGGTAAAGGCAAGGCGGTAGACATGGTCGCGCCCGTTGCCCAGGCGGCTTTCCACGCGCTTGAGCACGCTGGGCGGCAGTTCCTGCGCGATCACGTCGCCGATCATGGCGCGCGTGACCTCATGCTGCGGGCGCAGGAACACGTCGATCACACGGCCGCTTTCCACCACGCAGCCGGCTTCCAGCACGGCCACGCGGTCGCAGACCTGCTTGATCACTTCCATCTGGTGCGTGATCATCACGATGGTCAGGCCCAGCTCGCGATTGATCTGCTTGAGCAGTTCCAGGATGGAGCGGGTGGTTTCCGGATCGAGGGCCGAGGTGGCCTCGTCCGACAGCAGCACCTTGGGCTTGCTCGCCAGCGCCCGGGCAATGCCCACGCGCTGCTTTTGCCCACCGCTGATCTGGGAAGGAAAGCGGTCCTTCAGCGCCGACAGGCCAACCAGTTCCAGCAGCGGCAGCACCGTGTCGGAAATCTCGCTTCTCGACTTGCCGGCCAGTTCCAGCGGCAGCGCCACGTTATCGAAAACGGTGCGCGACGACAGCAGGTTGAAATGCTGGAAGATCATGCCGATGTCGCGGCGCGCCTGGCGCAGCGCGCCATTGTCGAGCACGGTCAGGTCCTGGCCGGCCACGATCACGCGGCCGGCGCTGGGGCGGTTGAGCAGGTTGATGGCGCGCACCAGCGTGCTTTTGCCGGCACCGCTGCGACCGATGATGCCGAAGACCTCACCTGCCGCTATGGACAGGTTGACGTCCCGCAGTGCATGCACTTCCCCCGACCCTCCGGGAAAGCGCTGCGAAAGACCTTGCAGTTCGATCATGTGAAAAGAAAACGGCAACAGGCGAGTCTCTCTCTAGCGCTGTTGCCGTATTTTATTTTTTTGGGCGAAGCGGGCATTTTAAGCGATCCGCTTCATACCAGAAACGACTTTTTATCGATGTCTTTATATGCCCACGGCATATAAACCCACAAAAAGCCGATTATGCATCACGCCACGATGGCGGGCGTTTGTCGATAAAGGCCTGGACACCCTCCAGCGCTGCCGGATCCATCATATTGCAGGCCATGGTCTGCCCGGCAAGCTGGTAGGCCGCCTCGATGCCCATCTCCAGCTGGCGATAGAACAGGCCCTTGCCGGCGGCTACCGCGGCGGCCGGCTTGGCGCAGATGCTGGCCGCCAGGCGTTCCACCTCGGCATCGAGGACGTCGGCGGGCACCACCCGGTTGACCAGCCCGCGGCTGCGGGCTTCCGTTGCATCGATCATATCGCCCGTCAGCAGCATCTCCAGCGCCTGCTTGCGCGACAGGTTGCGCGACAGCGCCACGCCGGGGGTCGCGCAGAACAAACCCAGATTGACACCGGATACCGCGAAACGGGCGTCGTCGGCCGCCACCGCGAGGTCGGCCATGGCCACCAGCTGGCAGCCGGCGGCAGTCGCAACGCCCTGCACGCGGGCGATCACCGGCTGCGGCATCTTCTGCATCGCCATCATCATGCGGGTGCAGCGATCGAACAGGCGGCGATAGTAGTCATGCGAGGGGCTGGCCCGCATCTCGCGCAGGTCGTGGCCGGCACAGAAGGCACGCCCGGCGGCGGCCAGCACCACCACCCGGACGGCCGCATCGGACGCAACGCGGACAAACGCCGCGGACAAGGCATCCAGCAACGCTTCGGACAAGGCGTTGAACGCCTCGGGGCGGTTCATCGTCAAGCGCAGCACGCCTGGCGCATCCAGGCTTTCGCTCACCAGCTGCGTGACGGCCCTGTTGTCGGTTTCAGCCATCGCCGGCCTCCTGTCGTTTGATCGTTTGATCGTTCCATCGTTCTATCGCTCGAGCAGCACCTTGAGGTGCGCGAACACGCTGCGCGCGAGCGCGCTCGGGTTATAGCCCCCCTCCAGGCAGCTCACGATGCGTCCCTTCGCGTGGGCCCGCGCGACATCCACCAGTTGGGCAGTGATCCAGGCGTAGTCCTGTTCGACCAGCCCCATCTGGCCGAGGTCGTCCTCGCGATGGGCATCGAAGCCGGCCGAGATGAACAGCATCTGCGGCTTGAACTCGTTGAGGCGCGGCAGCCAGATCGTTTCCACCACCTCGCGCACCGCCATGCCATTGGTATAGGCCGGCAGCGGGATGTTCGACATATTGGTGGCGATATGCTCGGTGCCGCTGTAGGGATAGAACGGATGCTGGAAGAAGCTGCACATCAGCACCCTCTCCTCGCCGCGGAAGGCAGCCTCGGTGCCATTGCCGTGATGCACGTCGAAATCGACGATGGCCACGCGTTCCAGGCCGTGCGCGGCAAGCGCGTGGCGCGCCGCGACCGCCACGTTGTTGTAGAAGCAGAAGCCCATGGCCCGGTCCGGCTCCGCATGGTGGCCCGGCGGCCGCACGCAGCAGAAGGCGTTCTCGAACTCGCCGGCCATCACCGCATCGGTGGCGGCCACCGCGGCGCCCGCCGCATGGGTGGCGGCAGACAGCGTGTGCGGGTTCATCAGGGTGTCGGGATCGATCGGGTGGTAGCCGCTGGCGGGACTGGCGGCGGCCAGCGAGGCCATGTACTCGGGCCGGTGCACGCGCCCGATCTGCTCGGCGGTGGCGGCAGGCGCCTCGCGCCGGTCGAGCAGGCCATCCATGCCGTGCGAGATCAGGTGGTCTTCTATGGCCTGCAGGCGCTCCGGGCACTCCGGATGGAAATGCCCCATCTCATGCAGCAGGAACTCGGGATGCGTGTAATAGCCTGTCGGCATGTCTTATGGCTGTCTTGTGGTCTCCAATCGCTACGTTAGCACATGCCGAGCCGGCCACCCAGCGGGCTGCCGCATGGGCACCATCCGCTATACTCGGGGCGACTTGCAAAGGACACCATGACCGACACCCAGCGCTCCCTGCGCCGCCCGCTCCTGG
The DNA here is from genome assembly GCF_057798855.1 of Cupriavidus sp. 96C5-1. Taxonomy (NCBI): domain Bacteria; kingdom Pseudomonadati; phylum Pseudomonadota; class Betaproteobacteria; order Burkholderiales; family Burkholderiaceae; genus Cupriavidus; species Cupriavidus sp. 96C5-1. Next base: position 6,490 of record NZ_JBYOJU010000007.1, read on the forward strand.
GCGCCGCGCTTTCCGCTGCCGCATTGAGCTTGTGCGGCATCTCCCCCGCCCTGCTTGCCGCCGGCAAGCGCCGCGTGAGCGTGCGCGAAGAAGAGATCGAGCCGGGCCGGTATCGCGACAACCCCAAGAGCCGGGCCTTCATCGACGACATGGTGACGCGCTACGGCTTCCCCCGCCAGACCCTGGAAGCCTGGTTCGGCCAGGCCGTCTATTCAGCCACGGTGGCACGCCTGATCATGCCGCCCGCCACGCCCGGACGCAAAAGCTGGCGCACCTACCGCTCCCGCTTCATCGAGCCGATCCGCATCAACGCGGGCGTGCGCTTCTGGCAGCAGAACCGCGAAGCGCTGCGCCGCGCGGAGGCCGAGTTCGGCGTGCCGGCTTCGGTGATCGTCGGCATCATCGGTGTCGAGACCATCTATGGCCGCGACATGGGCACCTTCCGCGTGATCGACTCGCTCTCCACGCTGGCCTTCGACTATCCCGACGTGCCCAACCGCGAAGCGCGCACCACGCTGTTCCGCAACCAGCTGGCCGATTACCTGCTCTGGTGCCGCGACACCAATACCGATGTGTTCTCGGTGCTGGGGTCCTACGCCGGCGCGGTGGGGATTCCGCAGTTCATGCCCACCAGCCTGCGCGAATACGCGATCGACTATGACGGCGACGGCCACATCGACCTGCGCGGCAGCGCCACCGACGCCATCGGCAGCGTTGGCCGCTTCCTGCAGCTGCATGGCTGGGAGCAAGGGCGTCCGGTGGTATGGCGCATCGCCCCCGACGAGGGCAGCCGCGGCGTCGCCGCCGCTGCCGCAGATGGCGAACCCTGGCCGACACGCACGCTCAACCAGTTGCTCAAGGCAGGCCTGCGCGTGGACGAACCGATCGACCTGGCGCGCGAAGGCGAAACCGGGGTACTGCTGGTGGATCTGCCAACGCCGGGCGAGACCACGGACTACATGCTCGGCTTGCGCAACTTCTACGTGCTGACGCGCTATAACCGCAGCTTCTTCTATGCGCTGGCCGTCTACCAGCTGGGCGAAGCGGTCAAGGCGGCGATGGGCTGACCCCACGAAAGACGGCCCACCATCCTCCTGAAACGAAAAAGCCTCGCGCAATGCGAGGCTTTTTCCCTGGCGCGTGCGACACGCACGCATCCGGCGCGACAGCGTCAGGCCGGGAACACGCCGGTCGAGAGATAGCGGTCGCCCCGGTCGCACACCACGAACACGATGGTGGCATTCTCCACTTCCTCGGCGATGCGCAACGCAACGCATAGCGCGCCGGCAGCGGAGATCCCGCAGAAGATGCCTTCCTCGCGCGCCATGCGGCGCGCCATATGCTCGGCGTCGCCCTGGCCTACCGGCTCGGTGCGGTCGATGTACTTCGCATCGTAGATCTTCGGCATGTACGCCTCCGGCCACTTGCGAATGCCGGGAATGCGGGAGCCTTCCGCCGGCTGCGCGCCGACCACCTGGACCGCGGCGCTCTGCTCCTTGAGGTAGCGCGACACGCCGGTAATGGTGCCGGTGGTGCCCATGGCGGACACGAAGTGCGTGATCCGTCCTTCCGTGTCGCGCCAGATTTCCGGCCCGGTGGTTTCGTAGTGCGCCAGCGGGTTATCCGGGTTGGCGAACTGGTCGAGGATAACGCCGCGGCCGTCGCGCTCCATGGAGTCGGCAAGGTCGCGCGCGTATTCCATACCGCCCTTGACCGGCGTCAGGATGATCTCGGCGCCATAGGCCGCCATGCTCTGGCGGCGCTCCATGCTCAGGTCCTCCGGCATGATCAGCACCATCTTGTAGCCGCGAATGGCAGCCGCCATGGCCAGCGCGATACCGGTATTGCCCGAGGTGGCTTCGATCAGCGTGTCGCCCGGCTTGATGCGTCCGCGCGATTCCGCGTGGGCGATCATCGAGACCGCCGGACGGTCCTTGACCGAGCCCGCCGGGTTGTTGCCCTCGAGCTTGCCGAGGATTACATTGCCGCGCGGCGTGCCGGCGGCGCCGGGGATGCGCTGCAGTTGCACCAGCGGCGTGTTGCCGATGGTGTCTTCAATCGTCTTGTAGGCCATGGTGAGCGGGATTCCAATGTCGGCGGACATTGTAATCCAGTCGTCAAACCCGCGTTGCCGGCATGCCGGGCAGCCCCTGCGAGGCCCGCCCGCCTGTTGCCGTCAGGCCTTCGCTTCGGCTTCGGCTTCGGCCCTGCTGTTGCCCAGCAGGTGGTAGAGCAGGATGGCGCCGAAAGTGGCGGTACCGATGCCACCCAGCGTCATGCCGCCCAGCTTCAGGGTCAGGTCGCCGGCCGCCACGGTCAGTGTGGCGCCGACGGTGATCAGGTTGCGCGAATTGGAGAAATCGACCTTGTTCTGGACCCAGATGCGGCCCGCGGTGGCGGCGATCAGGCCGAACACGACGATCGTCAGGCCGCCGATCACCGGACCCGGGATGGTCAGGATCAGCGCGCCGAACTTGGGCGAGAAACCAAGCACCAGCGCCACCGCGGCCGCCACCACGAAGATCAGCGTGGAGTAGATCTTGGTGACAGCCATGACGCCCATGTTCTCGGCATAGGTGGTCACGCCCGTGCCGCCGCCGCTGGCGGAAATGATGGTGGCGATGCCGTCGCCAATGAAGGCCCGGCCGATATACGGGTCGAGATTGCGTCCCGTCATCACGCTGATGGCCTTGATATGCCCGAGGTTCTCGGCCACCAGCACGATGGCCACCGGCGCGATCAGGAGCATCGCGCTGGCCTGGAACACCGGCGCCGCGAACACCGGCATGCCAAACCAGCTGGCCGCGGCCACGCCGGAGAAATCGATGCCCTTGCCCAGGCCCAGCCCGTTGGTGCAAACGTAGTACAGCACATAGCCGAACAGTCCGCCCACCAGCACCGGCAAGCGGCGCAGCATGCCCGGTGCATGCACCGCCACCGTGCCGACGGCCAGGACCGTGGCCAGCCCCACCCATGTGTCCAGCGCGGCGCCGCTCACGGCCTTGACCGCCACCGGCGCGAGATTCAGGCCGATGGCCGCGACGATGGCGCCGGTCACTACCGGCGGCATCAGCCGCTCGACCCAGCGGTATCCCACCGCCTGCACCACCAGCCCGATCATCAGGTAGAGCACGCCGGCCGCGATGATGCCGCCCAGCGCCACCGGGATATTGGGGTTGGGCCCGCTGCCGGCATAGCCGGTCGCGGCGATCACCACGGCAATGAAGGCAAAGCTGGAGCCCAGGTAGCTGGGCACCCTGCCGCGCACGCAGAGGAAGAAGATCAGCGTGCCGATACCGGAAAACAGAATGGCGATATTGGGATTGAAGCCCATCAGGATCGGGGCGATCGCGGTCGAGCCGAACATCGCCACCACGTGCTGGATACCCGCCAGGAGGGTCTGGCCGGCAGGCAGGCGCTCATCGGGCGCAATCACGCCGTGGGTCTTTAGCCGCCATTTGGGCAGGAATCCCGCGTCCTCATTATTTCCCATCGTCCAGCTCCCGTTTTATTGGCCTGGCCACCCCGCTTGCGGGCCGGTCCGGCGCGATTTGGATTATGTTGGCCACGCACCCGGCCTGGGCCGCGAGGCGTCCGCATGATACCGCGCGGCCGCAATCGTGCGAAGCCACACAGGGCTAGCACGAGCCATACCAGCACAGGGCAACCGCATTGGTGCACCGGCTACGCGCAGCCTGCGGGAAGCCCCGGACACTGCCGGGGCTTCGATGGGGGATGGCGGAGGATCGGCGCGGCGGGCGCCGCGCCGCAGGATGCGCGGCGGCCTTAGCGGGCGGCCTTGACCGGCGGCTTCGCCGCCTTCGCATCCGCCTTGGCGTCCGGCCTGGCGGCGGCCACCGCGGCCTTCGGCGCGGCGGCGCCGCTGCCGGCGCCAATGGTCATGCCCGCCTCCTGCAGGCGCGCGACCGATTTCTGCCCCAGCCCCTTGACGCGATCGGCGAGATCCGCGGCATCCTTGAACGGGCCGCCCCTGGCGCGCTCGGAGACGATGGTGCTGGCCGTGGCCGGCCCGATGCCCTTGAGCGAAACCAGGGCAGCCTCATCGGCGGCGTTCACATCGACTGCCGCCTGCGCCGCGCCCGACAGCGAAAACCATACGGCGGCCGCCAGCAGGACCTGCTTGGATGCCTTCGCCAGTGCTTGCTTGAACATGGGAGATTCTCCTATCCAGTTGTGATGGTTGCCGCATCCGGGCTGGACGCGGCAACACGGAGGATAGGAGCGCATGGCCGCCTTGGCGCGTCATGCAACAAAAGTTCACCTCAACGCTACCGAGGTGTTTCCGCCGAATCGAAAAAGAGAGGGGGAAGAGAGTACGCCAGCCGGCTATCGCGCTACCTGGCCATCGGGGCAATCCGGCGATTTGGCACCCAGCGGCCTCATGCCTTGTTCTGCAGCAACCAGCGGCAATAGCGCGACACGCCCTCTTCGACCGTGTAGAACGGCTCCTTGTAGCCCGCCCCGCGCAGGCGCGAGACATCGGATTGCGTGTAGCACTGATACTTGCCGCGCAGCGCGTCGGGGAACTTGATGTATTCCACCAGCCCTTCCTGCACCATCTCGTCGAGCGTCAGCTGCGGCCGGCCGTCGGCTTCGCGCAGCGTGTTGACCACGGCCGCGGCGATGTCGTTGAAGGGCTGTGCACGGCCGGTGCCGAGGTTGAAGATGCCGGACTTGTCCGGATGCTCGAGGAAGAACAGGTTGACCTTGACCACATCCTCCACCGAGATGAAATCGCGGGTGTGGCCGCCCGGCGCGTAGCCGCCATACTCACCGAACAGCTTCACCGTGCCGTCGGCGCGGAACTGGTTGAAGTTATGGAACGCCACCGAGGCCATGCGGCCCTTGTGGGCTTCGCGCGGGCCATAGACATTGAAGTAGCGGAATCCCACGATCTGCGACAGCGCGGACGGCAGCGTGCGCCGCACCACCTGATCGAACAGGAACTTGGAGTAGCCGTAGACATTGAGCGGCTTCTCGTATTCGCGCTCTTCCTTGAACACCTGGGTGGCGCCGTAAGTGGCCGCCGAGGATGCGTAGAGGAATTGCGTGCCCTGCGCAAGGCAGGCATCCATCAGCGCCTTGGTGTAGCGGTAGTTGTTCTCCATCATGTAGCGGCCGTCGGTCTCCATGGTGTCCGAACAGGCGCCTTCATGGAACACCGCGCGCACCTTGCCGAACTCGCCGCGGGCAAAGCGCTCGAGAAACTCGCTCTTGTCGAGGTAGTCGCGGATCTCGCAGTCGACGAGATTGTGAAACTTGTCGGCGCGCGTCAGGTTGTCGACGGCGACGACATTGTCCTCGCCGCGTTCATTGAGGCCCTTGACGAGGTTGCTGCCGATAAAGCCGGCAGCGCCGGTAACGATGATGGTCATGGTCGTGTGTGCTAATGCGGTGCGAGCCAGGAAGCAGCGCGCGGCCGTTACGCCGGCGTGCCGAACAGTTCAGGATAGGTGACGACCGCGGTGCCCAGCTTGCCCACCACGATGCTGCCGGCGCGGTTGGCGTGCTGCACGGCTTCCTTGAGCGGCACGCCCGCGCCCAGCATGGTCGCCAGCGTGGCAATCACGGTGTCACCGGCGCCGGATACGTCGTAGACCTCGCGCGCCTGCGCCGATACGTGCAGGACCTCGGCTTCGGTATAGAGGGTCATGCCTTCTTCCGAGCGCGTCAGCAGCAAGGCCTCGAGATGCAGCTCGCGCCGCAGGTTCTGGGCACGGATGGTGAGATCGGATTCGGTCTTCCAGGCGCCCACCACATGGCGCATTTCGGCGCGGTTGGGGGTGATCAGCGTGGCGCCGCGGTAGCGCGAGTAATCGTCGCCCTTGGGATCGATCAGCACCAGGCAGCCAGCCGCGCGACCCGCCTCGACCATGCGGCCCACATGCGTCAGGCCACCCTTGCCGTAGTCCGAGAGCACCACCACCTTGTAATCCTTGACCAGGGCCATGAAACGATCCTGGACGGAGAGCAGCACTTCATGCGCCGGGGCATTCTCGAAATCGACCCGCAGCAGCTGCTGCTGGTGCGCCACCACGCGCAGTTTGATGGTGGTGTTGACGCTGGCGTCGCGATGCAGGTAGGGCTGCACATGGCTGGCGTTCAGCAGCGCCTCCAGGGTGCGGCCAGGTTCGTCGTCGCCCACCACGCCCAGCATGCCGACCTGGGCGCCCAGCGCGGCGGCATTGCGCGCCACGTTGGCGGCGCCGCCGAGCCGTTCGTCGCTGCGCTTGATCTGCACCACCGGCACCGGCGCTTCCGGGGAGATGCGCTCGACATCGCCGAACCAGTAGCGGTCGAGCATCATGTCGCCCGTCACCAGGATGCGCGATTGATTGATCTGTTGCTGCGGAATATGGTTCTTGCTCATGGACATCCTTGGCAACACTGCCCGGTCCGTCAGCCGGGGCGTTGGCTTGTCGTTCCCGTTGGGTTGCGTTTCAGCGCGTCGTGGTCGGCCGCCCGATCGCATGATATTCGATGCCCGCTTCCTGCATGGACTCGGGCTCGTACAGATTGCGTCCGTCGAAAATGACCGGTGCCTTCAGGCGGCGCTTGATCTGGTTGAAATCCGGGCTGCGGAACACCTTCCATTCGGTGACGATGACCAGCGCGTCGGCACCATCGAGCGTATCCATCTGCGCGTCGCTGAAATGCACGCGCTCAAAGCCGCCTTCGATGTCGGCAAGATCGATCTCCAGCGCACGCCGGGCCTCGGGCATCGAGATGGGATCGTGCACGCGCAACGCGGCGCCGCGGGAAATCAGCGCCCGCGCCAGCACCCGCGACGGCGCTTCTCGCATGTCGTCGGTATTGGGCTTGAACGCCAGTCCCCAGATGGCAAAGGTGCGCCCGGAGAGATCTTCGCCGAAACGGCGCACGACCTTGTCGGCCAGCACCTGCTTTTGCGCATCGTTGACCGCTTCCACAGCCTCCAGCACGCGCATGGGCTTGCCGTGCGCGCTGGCGGTACGCATCAGCGCCTGCACGTCCTTGGGAAAACAGGACCCGCCGTAGCCGGCACCGGCATACAGGAAACTATAGCCGATGCGCGGGTCGGAACCGATGCCCATGCGGACCAGTTCGATATCGGCGCCGACTTCGTCGGCGAGGTTCGCCAGCTCGTTCATGAACGAGATCCGCGTGGCCAGCATCGAATTGGCGGCGTACTTGGTGAACTCGGCCGAGCGCACGTCCATATAGAAGGTGCGTTCGTGATTGCGGTTGAAGGGCGCGTAGAGCTGGCGCATGATGGCCTTGGCGTGACGGCCCGCCACGTCGGCATCGCAGCCCAGCACGATGCGGTCGGGGCGCATGAAGTCCTCCACCGCGGCGCCTTCCTTCAGGAACTCGGGATTCGACACGACCGAGAACTGCAGGTCTTCGAGGCCGCGCGCGGCCAGCTCTTCCCGAATGGCCTCGGCAACGCGGTCGCCGGTACCGACCGGCACCGTCGATTTGTCCACCACCACCTTGAAGCCGGTCATGTGCCGGCCAATATTGCGGGCCGCCGCCAGCACGTACTGCAGGTCGGCCGAGCCATCCTCGTCCGGCGGGGTGCCGACGGCGATGAACTGCACGTCGGCATGCTCCACGCTGGCCGCCACATCGGTGGAAAACGTCAGGCGGCCGGCTTCCCGGTTGCGCTGGATAAGCTCCTTGAGACCCGGCTCGTAGATCGGCACGCCGCCGGCATTGAGCAGCGCGATCTTGCGCTCGTCGACATCCAGGCAAAACACATCGTTGCCCAGCTCCGCCAGGCAGGCCCCGGTCACTAGACCGACGTAGCCGCTGCCGATAATGGTGACTTTCATAACTTGTACTCCAGATAGGGATTGGCGTGCGACGCAACCAGCGTCAGCCGAGCGCCTCGGTACGGCGCGGTGCGTAGGTTTCCCAGCGGTTGCAGCCGGGGCACTGCCAATAGAACAATCGTGCGCGGAAGCCACATTCGCGGCAGGTGTAGCGGGCCAGGTTGCGCGTGCGATGCTGCAGCAGGTCGCGGATCGCGGACACCTCCTGCACCTGCCCGGTGTCCTGGCCGGCTGCCTGCTGCGCCTGCGCCACGGCGGCACCCGAGTCGCCGGTTTCGCCGGCTGCGGCTGGCGCCGCCTCGGCGGCCTCGGCTGCCTGTGCCTCGAAATACTTGGTCAGCGCCTGCAGCGAGGGCTGACGGCGCAATTGCTCCCGCATCAGCGCGGCGGCGGCGTGCGCACCATGCAATTCCAGCTCGGCGCGATAGGCGCTGTCGAGCAACTCGGCAGCCAGGCTGGTCTTGAGCAGGCCGCGTAGCCACGCCAGCGCCTGGCCGTTATCGCCAAGCTGGCGGTAAGCCTTGACCACGCGGTCCGCCACCAGCGGCAGGAAGGACGCATCCTGCTGCTCGATGCCGAGCCAGCGCCCGAGCGCACCCTGGGCGTCGCCCGCCGCCATGGCGACGTCGCCCAACAGCATCGGCGCGCGCACATTTGCCGGGTTTTCCTTGATCGCCTGCTGCAACCAGCCGACCGCCTCCTCCGGCTGCTTGCGCTGCAGCGCATCCTGCGCCAGTTCGCAGCAGAACTGGGCAATCTGCACGCTGTAGTCTTTGTGTTCCAGCGGCTGCAGCTCACGCGCCGCATCGATGGCTTTCTTCCACTCCTTTTCGACTTCGTAGAGCTCCAGGAGCACGTGCTTGGCCGGCGCCGCGTAGGGGCCGGACATCAGCCGCCGCAGCGATTCCTCCGCACGATCGAGCAGACCCGCGCGCAGGAAATCCTGTCCCAGCTCGAAGAGTGCATGCTCACGTTCGGCATCGGGGAGGTCCTGGCGGCTGGCCAGGTTCTGGTGCACGCGGATGGCGCGTTCGGTCTCGCCGCGCCGGCGGAACAGCGCACCCAGCGCGAAGTGCAGCTCGGTGGTCTCGGGGTCGAGCCGCACCACCTCGATAAACGCATCGATGGCTTGGTCCGGCTGCTCATTGAGCAGAAAATTCAGCCCCTTGAAATAGGAGCGCGGCAACGCGCCCTGCTCGCTCATGAGCTGGCGCGCGTCGAAGCGCGCAGCCATCCAGCCCAGGCCGAAAATGAGCGGCAGCGCGAGCAGCCACCAGGTTTCAAAAATCATTGCTCAAACTTTCGGGCCAACTACGTTGTAAGGAATGCCGGAACCCGCCGCCTGCGGTTCACGTGCATTTTCCGCGGCCTGGCTGCGCGCTTCACCGAGCGCGCGCCGCAAGCGCCCCGCCTCCAGGCGCTGGCGCATCAGCGCGGGCGCAACCGCCGCCAGCGCGGCGAGGATGCCGAGGCCGAAGGCCGCCAGCAGGATCAGGATCAGCGGCGCACGCCACACGGCATCGAAGAACAGCTGCAGCGAGACATCGGCGGTATTGCGCAGCGCCAGCACGAACAGCAGCGCAAACAGGACGATACGGATGATCCAGGCGACAAGTTTCATGCGGGCTTCATACGGAAGATGGGATGACTCGGACTCCGGTGACGCGAACGCCGGCGGGCGGGGCCCCTCGGTGGATTCCCGGCATTGTAGCGGAATCGCCTCGTACTAAAGGTAACGTCTTGTACGACGCCATAATGAAAAAGCGCCCCGGATCGGGGCGCTTTTTCGACTATCCAGACACATCGCAGGCACTTCGCGAGCGAACGCGGCGACTCAGGAGCGGGCCAGCTTCAGCCCGCCGTCATCGCTCATGGCGCCACCGGCAACCACCGCCGGCTTGGCCTGGCCCGGCGCGGCCGCATGTACCGCACCAGCCATGGCGCCGTGGCCGTTGCCGTTGGCGCCGCCATTTGCAGTACCGCTGCCATTGCCAGCGTGACTACCGACGACGCCGGCACCGGCGCCTCCGCTACCCGACTGCGTTAGCGCCGGGCTGCGATCGACTCGCTCGCGCAACTCCTTGCCCGCCTTGAAGTGCGGTACCCGTTTCTCGGGCACCAGCACACGTTCGCCGGACTTGGGGTTGCGTCCCACGCGTGGCGGACGCCGGTTCAGACCAAAACTGCCGAATCCGCGAATCTCGATGCGGTGGCCATCGGCCAACGCTTCGGACATGGCATCGAGGATCGTCTTCACCGAGATGTCCGCATCCCGCAGCAACAGCTGCGGGAAGCGGGCAGCCAGTTTTTCGACAAGCTCGGACTTGGTCATGGGCATCCGCTAGCAGGCGTAAGAACCAATGCTTACTGGTTGTCCTGGCCGAGCTTGGCCTTCAGCAGCGCGCCCAGGTTGGTCGTGCCAGCCGTGCCGGTGTCGGCCGCGAACTTCTGCATGGCTTCTTGCTGCTCGACGTTGTCCTTGGCCTTGATCGACAGGTTGATGTTGCGCGACTTGCGGTCGACGTTCACCACCAGGGCGGTGATTTGTTCGCCTTCCTTCAGCACGTTGCGAGCATCTTCCACGCGGTCAGCCGAGATTTCGGATGCGCGCAGGTAGCCTTCGACGTCGTCAGCCAGTTGCACGACAGCACCCTTGGCATCAACGGTCTTGATCGTGCCGTTGACCAGGGAACCCTTGTCGTTGGCCGAGATGAAGTTGTTGAACGGGTCGCCCGACAGCTGCTTGATACCCAGCGAGATGCGTTCCTTGTCGACGTCGATGCCCAGAACCACGGCTTCCACTTCGTCGCCCTTCTTGTACTTGCGCACGGCTTCTTCGCCGGTTTCTTGCCAGGACAGGTCGGACAGGTGCACCAGGCCGTCGATGCCACCGGGCAGGCCGATGAACACGCCGAAGTCGGTGATCGACTTGATCTGGCCGCCCAGCTTGTCGCCCTTCTTGTGGTTACGGCTGAAATCGTCCCACGGATTGGCCTTGCACTGCTTCATGCCCAGGCTGATACGACGCTTGTCTTCGTCGATATCCAGCACCATGACTTCGACTTCGTCGCCCAGCTGGACAACCTTCGACGGGGCCACGTTCTTGTTGGTCCAGTCCATTTCGGAAACGTGGACCAGGCCTTCGATGCCGGCTTCGATCTCGACGAACGCGCCGTAGTCGGTCAGGTTGGTCACCTTGCCGAACAGGCGGGTGCTTTGCGGGTAGCGGCGCGAGATGCCGACCCACGGATCTTCGCCCAGTTGCTTCACGCCCAGCGAGACGCGGTTCTTCTCTTGGTCGAACTTGAGGATCTTGGCGGTGATTTCCTGGCCAACCGACAGCACTTCGCTGGGGTGACGCACACGACGCCATGCCAGGTCGGTGATGTGCAGCAGGCCGTCGATGCCACCCAGGTCCACGAATGCGCCGTAGTCCGTGATGTTCTTGACGATACCGTTGACGATGGCGCCTTCCTTCAGGGTTTCCATCAGCTTCTGGCGCTCTTCGCCCAGGGTCGCTTCCACAACGGCGCGGCGCGACAGCACCACGTTGTTGCGCTTGCGGTCCAGCTTGATGACCTTGAATTCCAGGGTCTTGCCTTCGTACGGCGTGGTGTCCTTGATCGGACGCACGTCGACCAGCGAGCCCGGCAGGAACGCGCGGATGCCGTTGACCATGACGGTCAGGCCGCCCTTGACCTTGCCCGTGACCGTGCCCGAGATGATTTCGCCGTCTTCCAGCGCCTTCTCGAGGTTCAGCCACGATGCCAGGCGCTTGGCCTTGTCGCGGGACAGGATGGTGTCGCCATAGCCGTTCTCGAGCGCGTCGATGGCCACGGAGACGTAGTCGCCGGCCTGCACTTCGAGTTCGCCCTGGTCGTTCAGGAACTCCTCCACCGGCACGAAAGCTTCCGATTTGAGGCCGGCGTTGACGACCACGAAATTGTGGTCGATGCGCACGACTTCAGCGGAGATCACTTCGCCAGCCTTCATATTGGAGCGGGCGACGGATTCCTCGAACAGTGCGGCAAAGGATTCGTTAGTTTGCAGGTCGGACATAAACTTGAGTATCAATCCGCAGTACACGGGCCGGCGCGAGGATCGCGCTCAGTCTGCCTGGGCAGCGGGGTAAGGTTGAACAACACCGGCAGTCCTGCATGACAGGGCACTGCCGGCACTTCGGTGCCGCCAGCGGCGGGATGCGCGGGTCAGCAACCCGGCGCGCCGTACCACTGCAGCACCTGCGCCACCGCCTGATCCACCGTCATGTCGGAGGTATCGAGCAAGTGCGCATCCTGTGCGGGACGCAGCGGCGCGGCCGTGCGGGTACGATCCCGCAGGTCGCGCGACTCAAGGTCCCGCAAAAGGTCTTCGATATTAGCAGAAATTCCCTTATCAATCAATTGTTTATAGCGCCTGCGAGCGCGCGCTTCGACACTTGCCGTCAGAAATACCTTAAGACGGGCATCGGGGAAAATCACCGTGCCCATGTCGCGGCCGTCGGCGACGAGGCCGGGAAGCTTGCGAAACCCGCGCTGGAGCGCCGTCAGGGCATCGCGTACCGGCTGGTGGACCGCGATGGCCGAAGCCCGGTTGCCGGTAGCTTCGGCGCGGATGGCCAGGCTGACCTCCTCGCCGCTGAGCCAGACGCGGTCGGGACCGAACTTCACATCGAGGCGGGCGGCCAGTTTTGCAAGCCCCTCCACATCCTGTGCGTCAATGTCCACACGTTCGCTGGCGAGCGCAACCAGGCGGTACAGCGCACCGCTGTCCAGCAAATGGAAGCTGAGTGCATCGGCCACCTTGTGCGCTACGGTGCCCTTGCCGGAAGCCGTGGGCCCGTCGATTGTGATGACGTCGACGATAGTCATTATTTATTGAAACAAATAAAAATATTGATTTCTTAAATCAATTGAGAATCATTACCATGCATTCCATGGCGGGCAGCCTGAGAAGCAGCAGCAGCCCGGGCAGTCAAACCGGCATCTCCGCGAGGCAATCTACCATGGCTAAGACCCTGTCGTTCGGCATCATGCACGTTGGCATCGCCTTCGGCGTCACCTACGCGCTGACCGGCAACCTCGCGGTCAGCGGCGCAGTCACCTTTATCGAACCGGCAGTCAATACTGTGGCGCATTACTTCTTCGACCGCTACTGGGACGGGCGCGAACGCCGCCATCACGGCACGTCCGCGACCGCCGGCGGAGAACCCGGCCTGACGCCTGCGGCGTGATCAGCGCGCCACCGCGCCAAAGGCCGCGAAGTAATCCGGGAAGGTCTTGGCCACGCAGCCGGGCTCATTGATCCGCACCGGCAGCGGTCCGAACGCGGCCAGCGAGAAGCACATGGCCATGCGGTGATCGTCGTAGGTGTCGATGCCGGCGGCCGGGGTCAGCCATGCGGAGCGGGCCGGCGGCGTCACTTTCAGGTAATCCGCGCCCTCTTCCACCTCGACGCCGAGCTTGCGCAGCTCGGTCGCCATGGCGCTGATGCGGTCGGTTTCCTTGACCCGCCAGCTGGCAATATTGGTCAGCGTCGTGGGCCCCTCGGCAAATAGCGCCGCCACCGCCAGCGTCATGGCGGCGTCCGGGATATGGTTGCAATCCAGCTCGATGCCATGCAGGCGCCCGTCGTCCCGCTCGGTGCCGCGGACCTCGATCCAGTTGGCGCCGGCCATCACGTTGGCGCCCATGCGGTTGAGCGCCTCGGCAAACTTGACGTCGCCCTGGATGCTCGACATGCCGACGCCTTCCACCCGCAGGGGACCGCCGCCGATGGCGCCGGCCGCCAGGAAATAGGACGCCGAGGACGCGTCGCCCTCGACAAAGATCTCGCCGGGCGAGCGGTAGGTGCCCCGTGCCGGCACAATGAAACGCGACCAGCCTTCCCGCTTGATCTCGATGCCGAAGCGCGCCAGCAGATTCAGCGTGATCTCGACGTAGGGCTTGGAGATCAGTTCGCCGACGACTTCGATCTCGATGGCGCCGCCGGGCGCGTCGGCCAGCGGCAGGCTCATCAGCAGCGCGGTGAGGAACTGGCTGGAGACATCGCCTCGCACGCGGATCGGCGCATCGATGCGGATCTGCGCGGGCGAGATCTGCAACGGCGGGTAGCCCTCGGTCCCGAGATAGTCGACGCGGGCGCCGATCTGGCGCAGGCCGTCGACGAGATCGCCAATGGGGCGCTCGTGCATGCGGGGCACGCCCGACAGCTTGTAGCTGCCACCCTGCAGCGCCAGCGCCGCAGTCAGCGGCCGGATGGCCGTACCGGCATTGCCCATGAACAGCTCGGCCGACTTGATCGGGAAGTTGCCGCCCACGCCACGCACCACGCAAGCGCCGTCCTCCTGGCGCCACGCTACGCCCAGTGTGCGCAGTGCCTGCAGCATCACGCGAGTATCGTCGGAGTCGAGCAGGTCGCATACGCGGGTCTCGCCCTCCGCGAGAGCGGCCAGCAGCAGCACGCGGTTGGAGATACTCTTGGAACCCGGCAGGCGAACCGTACCGGAGGCGCGAGTGAAGGGGCCGAGCGTGAGATGTTCCATGGTTTGCATGCTAGTTGGCCGGCGGCTCTCTATAAAGGAAGGGCGCACCGCTCCGTTGATGGCGTCGAGGCGTTGGCGTTCAGGGTTCGACGTTGACGGCGGGCGCGCGCAGCGTGCCCCATTGCTGGCGCGCCTGGCTGGCGCGCTGGAAGATACGCTCCAGCCCCTCGCCGTTGCCGTGCTCGATCAGCGTCTTGAGATGCGCCAGCATCGCCTGGAAGGTGGCCAGCTCGCCCAGCATCGCGTCGCGGTTGCCGAGACAGATATCGCGCCACATCTCCGGCGAAGACGCCGCGATACGGGTGAAATCGCGAAAGCCGCCGCCGGCGAAATCGAGCTTGAGCGCCCCATCCTCGGCGTTGGCCACCTGGGCTACCAGCGCATAGGACAGCAGATGCGGCAAATGGCTGACCGCCGCGAATACCGCATCATGCTGCACGGCCGACATCACATGGCAATCCGCGCCGGCGGTTTCCCACATGGCACGCACGGCCGCCACGTCGATGCGGGCGTTCTCCTGCAACGGGCACAGCACGACCCGCTTGCCGGCGTACAGGTCGTCCAGCGCGGCCTCTACCCCGTGCAACTCGCGGCCCGCGATGGGATGCGCCGGCACGAACTGCGCGGCCTTGTCGCCCAGTGCCGTCTTGGCCGCCATGATGACGTCGGACTTGGTGCTGCCGGCATCGGTAACGATGGTGGCCGGCTCCAGGTGCGGCTCAAGTGCATGGAGCAGCGCAAAGGTCTGGGCCACCGGCGCGCACAGCACGATGACGCTGGCGCCCTTGGCGGCCTCTTCCAGCGTTGCCGCCTGGTCGATCACGCCCAACTTGAGCGCGCGCTCCAGCGAGGCTTGCGAACGGCCCACGCCGACCACCGTGCCGACCGCGCCCGCGCGCTTGAGCGCGAGCGCAAGCGAGCCGCCGATCAGGCCGACGCCGACAATGACGACACGGGAAAAATAAGGAGCGGACGCAGGAACGGTCACGGGGATACGCTGCCAGGCAAGGAGGTTCGGGAATCCGGCATTGTATCGTCTCCGCCGGATGCCAGCGCCGCATTTACCGCGCCGCTACCCGGCAAAGGCGGGCAAGCCCTTACCTGAGGGCCTTCTCCAGCGCGGCAATGAAGGCAGCATTTTCTTCCGGCAGGCCAATGGTCACGCGCAGCCATTGCGGCAGATTGTAGTTCCCCACCGGACGCACGATCACGCCCTGCTTGAGCAGCGCCAGGTTGACCCGCGCGCCGGCGCCGTCATCATGGCCCACGCGCACCAGCACGAAATTACCCGACGACGGCACGTACTGCAGGCCGAGCCGGTCGAACGCCGCCACCAGTTGCGCCTTGCCGGCACGGTTCAGCTCGGCGCTGCGCCGCAGGAAGGCGGTGTCGCCCAGGGCCGCGACCGCCGCCGCCTGCGCCAGGCTGTTGACGTTGAAAGGCTGGCGGACACGGTTGAGCAGATCAGTCAGCTCCGGCTGGGCCACCGCGTAGCCTACCCGCAGGCCGGCCAGGCCATAAGCCTTGGAGAAAGTGCGCGAGACCAGCAGGTTGGGATGCTTGCGGACCCACGCCACCGAATCGTATTGCTGCGTATCGTCCAGGTATTCGTTATAGGCCTCGTCCAGCACCACCACGACATCGGCCGGCACCTTGGCCAGGAAGGCTTCGATGGCGGCGGCCGGCAGGAAGGTACCGGTCGGGTTGTTCGGGTTGGCGATAAAGACCAGGCGCGTCTCCGGCGCGATGGCGGCAGCCATGGCGTCGAGGTCATGGCCGTAGTCGCGCGCCTTGACCTCGATGGCGCGGGCGCCGACTTCCTGCGTGGCAAGCGCATACACTGCGAAGGCATGCTCGGCGTAGACAATCGATTCGCCCGGCTCGACCAGCGCATGCGCCGCCATTTCCAGGATGTCGTTGCTGCCGTTACCCAGCGTGAGCCAGTCGGCCGGCACATCGAAGCGGGCTGACAGCGCGGCCTTCAGTTCAAAGCCATTGGCATCGGGGTAGCGGCCGATATCGGCCACGGCGGCGGCAATGGCCGTGCGCGCGGATTCCGGCATGCCGAGCGGATTCTCGTTCGAGGCCAGCTTGACGATCCTGGATTCGTCCAGGCCGAACTCGCGCGCCACTTCGGAAATCGGCTTGCCCGCCACGTACGGAGAGATCGCCCGTACATACTCGGGGCCGAAGTGCTTGCCCTGCTCTGCCATATTGTCTCCTTGCTGATCGCTCTTATCGTTCTGATCGTTCCGATCGTTCCTGCGCGGATCGCGATTTCCGCTTCGCCGATCCTTGCCCGCGCGCGGCGGCGCGGCGGGCGCACGGTATTACTTGCTGGACGGGTACGAGCCCAGCACCTTGAAATAAGCCGCATTGCGGCGCAATTCCTCCAGCGCCCGCGCCACCGGCGCATCGTGCTGATGGCCTTCCACGTCGACATAGAAGTAATACTCCCACGCCCCGCTGCGCGCCGGACGCGACTCGAAGCGGCACATCGACACGCCGTTGTCGGCCAGCGGCGCCAGCAACTGGTAGACCGCGCCGGCCTTGTTGGGCACCGACAGGATCATCGAGGTCTGGTCGCTGCCCGAGGGTTCGGTCTCGTAGCGGCCGATCACCGCGAAGCGCGTGCGGTTGTGCGGGTCGTCCTGGATATGCGTGCGCACCAGATGCAGGTGATAGCGGTTGGCCGCCGACTCGCCGGCGATGGCGGCCACGGTGGGATCCTCGCTGGCCATGCGCGCCGCTTCCGCATTGCTCGACACCGCCTGGCGCTCCAGGTGCGGATAGTTCGCCGTGAGCCAGTGCTGGCATTGCGCCAGCGCCTGCGCATGCGCCCGCACCACGGTCACGCCGTTCATGTCGGGCGACGACGCCATCAGGTTGTGATGCACCTTCAGTGCGATCTCGCCGCTGATCTTGAGCGAGGTCTGCAGGAACAGGTCCAGCGTGCGCGACACCGCGCCCTCGGTGGAATTCTCCACCGGCACCACGCCGTATTCCACGGTACCGGCTTCCACCGCGCGGAACACCTCGTCGATGCTAGGGCACGGCACGCTGCTCACTTCGTGGCCGAAATGCGCGTAAAGGGCCTGCTCGGTGAACGTGCCCGCGGGACCGAGGAAGGCCACCTCGAGCGGTTTTTCCAGGCCGCGGCAGGCCGACATCACCTCACGCCAGATTGCTGCGACGCTATCGTCGAGCAACGGACCGGGATTGGCGCCCTGCACCTTGCGAATCACCTGCAGCTCGCGTTCGGGACGGAACACCGGCGCGCCGTATTTCTTCTTGACCTCGCCGACGTCGAGGGCAAGCTGCGCGCGGCGGTTCAGCATCGACAGCAGTTCGCGGTCCAGCTTATCGATCTGCTCGCGCAGGGGCGTGAGCTCCACGCCCAGCGCCTTCTCGTCAGCGCCGTTGTCCTGCTGCGCCTCCTCCTGCGCGATGTGCTTGTCTTGATTTGTCATTATCTGAATCCGCTTCGCCACTTCGCAATGCATTGCGAAATGGCCCTGGAAAAAACCGGTTGGCGCAACGGCTGCGTCATCCGCACGGGCACCTGGCACCCGCTCCGGCATCGCCGCGCGATGCCATGGCGGGCGCGGGAATCAAGCCGAGGTGCGTTCGAATTCGCGCATGAACTCGACCAGGGCGGCGACACCCTCGAGCGGCATGGCGTTGTAAAGGCTGGCGCGCATGCCGCCGACCGACTTGTGGCCCTTGAGCTG
The DNA here is from genome assembly GCF_057798855.1 of Cupriavidus sp. 96C5-1. NCBI lineage: Bacteria > Pseudomonadati > Pseudomonadota > Betaproteobacteria > Burkholderiales > Burkholderiaceae > Cupriavidus > Cupriavidus sp. 96C5-1. Next base: position 24,600 of record NZ_JBYOJU010000007.1, read on the forward strand.
CACCAGGCCATGGGCGCGCGCGCCGGCCAGGAAGGCATCGTTGCGCGATTCGTCGGCCAGGATGAACGGCACGTTCATGCGCGAGCGGCAGCTCGGATCGATTTCGTTGCGGTAGAACGCGCTCTGGTCGATGAACTCGTACAGGGCGTGCGCCTTGGCGATATTGCGCTGCTCGATGGCGGCCACGCCACCCTGCGCCTTGAGCCACTTGAAGACCAGCCCCGCAACATAGATGGCGTAGGTCGGCGGCGTGTTGTACATCGAGTCGTGCTCGGCCACCAGGCGCCAGTTGAAGGCGGAGGGGCAAAGCGGATGCGCATGGCCCAGCAGGTCCTCGCGCACGATGACGATGGTCACGCCGGCCGGGCCGATGTTCTTCTGCGCGCCGCCGTAGGCAACCTGGACACGCGACCAGTCGACCGGGCGCGACAGGATATGGCTGGAGACGTCGGCCACCACCACCGGACCGCCGTCGCGATGCTGGCCGATGTCGGGTACGTCCTGGAACTCGACACCGACGATGGTCTCGTTGGTGCACAGGTGCACATAGTCGGCATCGTCCGACAGTTTCCAGTCGGCGACATCCGGAATGCGCGCGAACTTCTGCGCGAGGCTGGAGGCGGCGATATTGACCTCGCCGTAGCGGCGCGCCTCCTGCTCCGACTTCACCGACCAGGTGCCGGTCACGACGAAGTCCGCCTTGGCACGATCCGGATTCACGCGGCGCATCAGGTTCAGCGGCACGATGCCGTTTTCGCCAATGGCCCCACCCTGCAGGAACAGGATGCGGAAGTTCTTCGGCACATGCAGCAGTTCGCGCAGGTTCGCCAGCGCTTCGGCGTGGATGCCCTCGAACTCCCGGCTGCGGTGGCTCATCTCCATCACCGAGACCCCGGTGCCCTGCCACGACAACATCTCCTCGGCTGCCTGCAGCAGCACTTCGGTCGGCAGGGCCGCCGGACCGGGCGAGAAGTTATAGACACGCTCGGCCACGGCGCGCTGCATCATGGCGGCAAGTGCTGGATTCTGGGGTTCGTTCATGGACTGGGACTGGAAAGGAAAATGGCTGCCGGTTTTACCCAAGCAGCCATTATCCCTCAAACCCGCGCCGGATTGGGGAGACCGGGACAACGCCCGGGCCCCGGCCGGCTTGCCGGCGAATTACTTCGACGCGGCGGCGATTTCCTTCTCGGCGGCGTCACGCATCGACTTGCCAACCTGCGGGCCGTATTTCTGCATCATCGAGCCCCAGATTTCCTGTGTGGCCTTGCCCTGGTTGGCCATGAACTTCTGGCCGGTGGCCGACTTCAGGAAGGTGGTCAGGTCCTTGATTTCCTGGACGCTGTAGTACTTGCCGAAGGCGTCATAGTGCGCCTTCATGGCGTCGGACTTGAAGCCGTCGGTGGTAAAGGCCTGACCCGCGCCGTCCACCATGCGCTGCACCGCGCCGTTCTTCTTGAGCTTGTCGACGGCAGCCTGCTTCTGCTTGTCGTTGAGCGTCTTGTTCTCGACCAGTACCTGCTCCAGGACCATCGGCGCTTCCTGCTTGGCGCCGGCCTGCCAGTTCTCGGCCTGGCCCTTGACGGCCTGATCGGCCTGCATCACGGTCAGGAGTTCCTTGATGGCGGCGGTCTTGTCGGCATCCTGGGCGTGCGCCGCGTTGGCCAGCATCATGGCCGGTACGAAGGCAGCCAGAACAGCGATACGTCGATAGGTTTTGAGCATTGTGACTCCCTTGTAAATATGTTCGTTTTAGTCCGATAGCCGGCAATCGAGTTCCAGCTATCGGATCAATGTTGCAACAACTTACGAATTTGATCCCGTGTCGGGCGTGCCGGCTTCGGTGCCGTCCTGCGCACCCGCCTGCTCGTCCTCGCCAGCCGCGTCGGCCCCGTCGGGTTCGTCGCCCGCCACACCATTGTCGGCATCGCTTTCGACAATCCGCTGCAGGCCGGACAGCTTGGTGCCTTCGTCCACATTGATCAGGGTCACGCCTTGCGTGGCGCGGCCCATTTCGCGGATTTCGGACACCCGTGTACGGATCAGCACGCCGCCGGTCGTGATCAGCATGATCTCGTCTTCCGGCGACACCAGCGCCGCGGCCACCACACGGCCGTTGCGCTCGCTCGTCTGGATCGCAATCATGCCCTTGGTACCACGGCCGTGTCGAGTGTACTCGGCGATGGGGGTACGCTTGCCATAGCCGTTCTCGGTGGCGGTCAGCACGCTGCCGACCGCGCCTGCCTGCTCGCTGGTCTCGGCGGGCGCCACCAGCATGGCGATCACGGTCTGGCTTTCTTCGAGGTTCATGCCGCGCACGCCACGCGCCTGGCGGCCCATCGGGCGCACGTCGTTTTCATCGAAGCGCACCGCCTTGCCGGAATCCGAGAACAGCATCACGTCATGCTGGCCATCGGTGACGGCGGCGCCGATCAGGTAGTCACCCTCGTCGAGATCGACGGCGATGATGCCGGCCTTGCGCGGGTTGGAGAACTCGGTCAGCGCCGTCTTCTTCACGGTGCCGCGCGCGGTACCCATGAAGATGAAATGCTCGGCATCGAACTGGCGCACCGGCAGAATGACGTTGATCTTCTCGCCATCGGACAGCGGGAACATGTTGACGATCGGCCGGCCCCGCGAGTTGCGCGACCCCTGCGGCACCTCGTACACCTTCAGCCAATACAGCCGGCCGCGGTTCGAGAAGCACAGGATGTAGTCGTGCGTGTTGGCGACGAACAAGGTGTCGATCCAGTCGTCTTCCTTGGTGGCCGTGGCCAGCTTGCCACGCCCGCCGCGCTTCTGCGCCCGGTACTCGGAGATCGGCTGGCTCTTCATATAGCCGCTGTGCGACAGCGTGACCACCATGTCCTGCGGCGTGATCAGGTCCTCGGTATCGAGTTCGGTCGCATTGAGCTCGATATGCGAACGGCGCAGGTCGCCGAATTCGGCGCGGATGGCGGTCAGTTCTTCGGTGATGATGGTACTGATACGCTCCGGCCGCGCCAGGATGTCGAGCAGGTCGGAGATCACCGCCATCACGTCGCGGTATTCCTGGACGATCTTGTCCTGCTCCAGCCCGGTCAAGCGCTGCAGGCGCATCTGCAGGATTTCCTGGGCCTGCGAATCGGACAGGCGGTACAGCCCGTCGCCCTGCATGCCGAAGATGGCCGGCAGGCCGTCGGGGCGGTAGGAAGCGCGCCCGCCCGGCGTGTCGCCCTCGGCGCGCGCCAGCATCTCCCGCACCAGGCTGGAATCCCAGGCCTTCGCCATCAGCCCTTGCTTGGCGATGGGCGGGGTCGGGGCGGCCTTGATGATGGCGATGAACTCGTCGATATTGGCCAGCGCCACGGCCAGGCCTTCCAGCACGTGGCCGCGTTCGCGCGCCTTGCGCAGCTCGAACACGGTGCGCCGGGTGACCACTTCGCGCCGGTGCGACAGGAAGCACTCCAGCATCTGGCGCAGGTTCAGCAGGCGCGGCTGGCCGTCGACCAGGGCCACCATGTTCATGCCGAAGGTGTCCTGCAGCTGGGTGTGCTTGTAGAGATTGTTCAGCACCACCTCAGGCACTTCGTTGCGCTTGAGCTCGATCACCACGCGCATGCCGGACTTGTCGGACTCGTCGCGGATATCGGAAATACCCTCGACCTTTTTGTCCGTCACCAGCTCGGCGATCCGCTCGAGCAGGGTGCGCTTGTTGACCTGGTAGGGCAGCTCGTCGACGATGATCGCCTGGCGCTGGCCACGGTCGATATCCTCGAAGTGCGTCTTGGCGCGCATGACTACGCGGCCGCGGCCGGTGCGGTAGCCTTCGCGCACGCCCTGGATGCCATAGATGATGCCGGCGGTCGGGAAATCCGGCGCCGGAATCAGTTCGATCAGCTCATCCACCGTGGCTTGCGGATTGCGCAGCAGGTGCAGGCAGCCGTCGACCACTTCGTTGAGGTTGTGCGGCGGGATATTGGTGGCCATACCCACCGCGATACCCGACGAACCATTAATCAGCAGATTGGGGATGCGCGCCGGCAGAATCAGCGGCTCATTCTCGGAGCCGTCATAATTCGGCCCGAAATCGACGGTTTCCTTGTCGATATCGAGCAGCATCTCGTGGGCAATCTTGGACAGGCGGATTTCGGTATAACGCATGGCAGCTGCGTTATCCCCGTCCACCGAACCGAAGTTGCCCTGGCCATCGACCAGCATGTAGCGCAGCGAGAAATTCTGCGCCATGCGGACGATCGTATCGTATACAGCAGTGTCGCCGTGGGGGTGATACTTACCGATCACATCCCCCACGATACGCGCCGATTTCTTGTACGGCCGGTTCCAGTCGTTGTTAAGCTCATGCATCGCATAGAGCACACGCCGGTGTACCGGCTTCAGGCCATCCCGCACATCGGGAAGCGCCCGCCCCACGATCACGCTCATCGCGTAATCAAGATAGGAGCGGCGCATTTCCTCTTCGAGGGAGACCGGAAGGGTTTCTTTGGCGAATTGATCCATTGCGGCGTGGGTTATGCGGCGAATTTAAACAGGAGGCGCCCCGGTGAATCGCCATTCGCCAAGTGGCGTCCGACTATAGGGCAACGTTGCATTCTAACATGCGCGGCAGCCCTCCCCCGCGGCCGCGGCCACCCCCTCCAAAGGGCCTCCGGCAGCGTCCCGAATCGCCCTCGGAGGCGCGCGCAAAAATCCTGCAACCTCGGCCAGACAAGGGTTTGCGGGCATCGCAAGAGCCATGTTGCACAAACACCACAGGCCTAAAACCCATTGATGGAATCGAATATATTTACTTCTTAGGAAACGACCCTTGTGGCACAATTCCCCAGCGAAGAGCCAGACATTGTTCGAAGTGGAGCATACACCGCATCGAGAATGTTATACTCCGAAGAATGTATGACTTGTTTCCGTCCATTTGCTCGCAGTAACCCTGCGGTGATCTCATCCTGAGAGGAGAAATATGAAAAAATTTGCCAAGCTCGCGCTCGTTGCAGCTACCGCAGTAATGGCTGCATCCGCTCAAGCCCAGTCCGTCCCCTACGAAAAGAAGGCTGTGAACGATAACTGGGGCAACGGTACGAGCGAGTACGTGTGGAAGAATGGCACGAACGAGCTCTGCTGGCGCGACAGCTCGTGGACCCCGGCCACCGCCAACGCCCAGTGCGACGGCGCCCTGGCTCCGGCGTCCGCTCCGGTGGCAGCGCAACCGCAACCCCAGGTTGCTCCCCCGGTTGTTTCGACCGAAAAGGTCACTTTCGCTGCAGACACCCTGTTCGATTTCGACAAGGCCGTGCTGAAGCCGGAAGGCAAGTCCAAGCTGGACGACCTGAGCTCCAAGCTGTCCAGCATCACCCTGGAAGTGATTATCGCCGTTGGTCACACCGACTCGTTCGGCTCGGACAAGTACAACGATCGCCTGTCGATCCGTCGTGCCGAAGCCGTCAAGGCCTATCTGGTGAGCAAGGGCGTGGAAGCCAACCGTGTGTACACGGAAGGCAAGGGCAAGCGCCAGCTGAAGGTTGACCCGAAGTCGTGCAAGGGCGCCCACAAGGCACAGATCGCCTGCCAGCAGCCGAACCGCCGCGTGGAAGTCGAAGTGGTCGGCACCCGCAACGCACGTTAATCGGATCCTTTCCGATGAAAGAAAGCCCAGCGCGAGCTGGGCTTTTTTTTTGATACAGTTGCTGCAACCCCTCCGCTTCCGCGCCGCCGCCCGGCGGCCTGCCTATACCGATGACGCAGACCTTCCCCCCTATTCACCCCACCGTTGAAACGACCTTCGTCGGCAAGAACGCCGACGCTCGCGAGATCGACAAATTCAGCGAGCTGGCCCACCGCTGGTGGGATCCGGAAAGCGAGTTCAAGCCACTGCACGAGCTCAACCCCCTGCGGCTGGGATGGATCGACGGCATTGCCGGCCTGCAAGGCAAGGAGGTGGTCGATATCGGCTGCGGCGGCGGCATCCTGGCGGAAAGCATGGCGCGTACCGGCGCCACCGTGCGCGGCATCGACCTGTCCACCAAGGCCTTGCGGGTGGCCGACCTGCACAGCCTGGAATCCGGCGTCTCCGTCACCTACGAGGAAATCGCCGCCGAGGTGCTGGCGGCGCGCATGCCGTCCAGCTTCGATGTAGTGACCTGCATGGAAATGCTGGAGCATGTCCCCGACCCGCAATCCATCGTCCGCGCCTGCGCCACGCTGGTACGGCCGGGCGGCAAGGTATTCTTCTCCACCATCAACCGCAATCTCAAAGCCTATCTGCTGGCCGTGGTGGGTGCCGAATACGTGCTCAAGATGCTGCCTCGCGGCACCCATGACTACGACAAATTCATCACGCCGTCCGAACTCGCGCGCTATGCGCGCAACGCCGGGCTCGAACTGATCGAAATGCGCGGCATGAGCTACAACCCGCTGACCCAGGTCTATTCGCTGGGCCGGGATACCGATGTGAACTACCTGATGGCATTTCGCCGGACAGCCTGAACATGCGAAGCTTCGACGCAGTCTTCTTTGACCTGGACGGCACCCTTGCCGACACGGCCCCGGACCTGGCGGCGGCGGCCAACCGGCTTGTCATCGAGCACGGGCGCCCGCCGGTGGCGTATGAAAAGCTCCGCCCGGTCGCGTCGCACGGCGCGCGCGGCCTGATTGGCGCCGCCTTCGGCAAGAGCCCGTCCGACCCCGAGTTTCCCGCCCTGCGCGACACCTTCCTCGCCTACTACGAGGCGGATATCGCCGTGCATACGCGTCTGTTCGATGGCATGGCCGAGGTGCTGGATGCGCTGGAAACCGCCGGCATCCGCTGGGGCATCGTCACCAACAAGGTCACCCGCTTCACCGCGCCGCTGGTCGCGGCTATTGGCCTCGCGCCGCGCGCCGCCGCCGTGGTCAGCGGCGACACGACGGCGCACGCCAAGCCCCACCCCGCCCCGCTGCTGCACGCCGCGGACGTCAGCGGCGTGCAGCCCGGCCGATGCGTCTATGTGGGCGACGACCTGCGCGACATCCAGGCCGGCAAGGCCGCCGGCATGCTCACCATCACCGCGGCCTATGGCTACTGCGGCGACGGCGAGCCGCCAGAGGCCTGGGGCGCTGACTACCTCGTGCGCCACCCGAGCGAACTGATCGCGCTGCTGACGCCCGCCGGGCAGCACTGGCAGCGCGGGACAGAAGAAGCCGCCAACACTTGAGGCCGCCAACGGAGTACAATCTGTCTTCTTGACACTGTTCACGCAGTTCACAGAGGGGCCGACCTGGTTTCGACGTGGGTTACAAAGCAGTGGAGGGCATACCGAGGACCCGTCACCTCGTTAATCAATGGGAATGCAATAACTGCTAACGACGAACGTTACGCACTGGCCGCTTAATTGCGGCCGTCCTCGCACTGGCTCGCTGGCGGGCTAGAGTCGCAAGACTACGCGAGGTCATATACGCCAGATAAGCCCTGAGTGAGTCACGAACCCAGGGACGAAAATCTAGTGACTCGCCGTTGTAGAGCGTGTTCGTCCGCGATGCACCGGTTAAATCAAATGACAGAACTAAGTATGTAGAACTCTCTGTGGAGGGCTTGCGGACGCGGGTTCGATTCCCGCCGGCTCCACCAACATTAGGTCTTGGATAATCCCGGGACCTCCCAAACCCCCGATGGCGCAACGCCTCGGGGGTTTTTCTTTTCCGGGGTCGCCTATAATTGGCCGCCATAATCAACCTGGCGCCCGATCCCATCCGCTCGAAAAAACGGAGCGCGCCAAAAAATCGCGGAAAAAGGGGCGGCACAATCCCAAGCGTATCCGCATGCCCAAATCATCACCCGCAGCGGACACCTCCTGTAACCCGGCGTAATTAAATGTATCAAGCATTGAGACGTCGAGCGTCCTGGGAAAAAGTAAACTGATTTCCTGCTGGCACAACCAGTGCCTGCTGCCGTGCAGCACTTATGCAAATCCCCCTCCCAGGAGACGACGATGCTAAGCCCTCACGAAATTGCCGCGTTGATGCTGATCGAGAATGCCCAGCACCACCATGAACTGAACCCCGCCGATCTCAATGCCTTGCTTGACCGCCGGCTCGTCTGGCTGGAGCCTCAGCCTCAAGTCCATGACCGGCGGCTGCACCTTACCAACCACGGCCGCCACGTTCTCGACGCTATTGCCGGAAAGCATTGACCTCCACCCGGCCCCGGCCACGCCGCCACCGTGCCCTGATGCTGCACACTGCCCGGGGTGATCCGCATCGCTGATCCGGGATGCAGCGAAACGGGCGTTTCAAAAAGCAGGTGCGACCTGTTGTTGCCCGTCCACTATCCCCAGGTGCACACCGGCACCTTGCCATGAAGCCGGCACTGGCCCGTGGCCTGCGGCTGGTCCAGCCGATGCCATTGCTCAAAGCTCAAAGCCCGAGCGCCCTGTGCGCCGATGCCCAGCAGAGCAGGAGTTCATACTGGCGCTCCGAGAGTTCCCGGCTTGACTCCGCCATTGCCATTTCCGCCCGCAACACCGTGTCCCGCCGGCTTGCCCCTGCCGCCAGCGCTGCCTGCGCCGCCGCGTGGTCGGCCTTGCGCCGCGCAAGGCCGGTTGCCGCGATCTCACGCCTGACCTTGGCTGTGACTATCTCACCAAGCGTCGCGTCGACCTCTCCCAGCGCCGCCAGCACCGTCTTGCGATAAGCTGCCTCCTGCTCTTCGCCGGCAGCCGCGGCGCGCGCGGCTTCCGCCCGCAGGCCGCCGCCGTCGAACAAAGGCGCGTTCACCGCGGCAGCGAGTGCCCAGCCAAGCGCATCTCCCGTGAGCCACCTGCGCAGAGACTCGCTGAGGAATCCGGTGGTGCCGGTGAGGGAGAGCGAGGGGTAGCGGTCGCGCCGCGCGCGCTCCGCCGCCGCGTTGCCGGCGAGCACGCGATGCCACGCCGCATCGATGTCCGGGCGATTGGCGACGACCGAAGCGGGCAGGCCCGCGCGCAGCGATCCGGAGATCTTCAGGCTGGTGAAGTAGCGCTCCTGCGCAGCCAGCTCCAATTGCGACGGTGCCCTGCCCATCAGCACTGCCAACCGTGACAGGGCTTCATGACGCCGCCCCTCCACCTCGGCCAGCAAGCGCTCGCGCTCCGCCACCAGATCCGCAGTCCGCCGCAGTTCAGCGGCCGACACCAGGCCGGCTTCCTTCCTCGACGCTTCCGCAGCCAGCAGTTGCCGGGCCAGACCCAATTCGTTCCGGATATCCGGGCGCAGTGCGTCAGCCATACGTATGTCCGCATAGGCGCGTACGACATCGTGGATCAGCCACTGCCGCACTGCGAGCCGATCGGCCCGCGTTGCATCCGTATTGCGCTGTGCTTCGTGCTCTGCGAGCGCAAGGCGGCCGAACAGATCCATGTCGTAACTGGCGGAAACCTGCGCGCTGAAGCTGGAACTGCGATAAGGAGGCACGCTGAAGCGGCCCCCCTCGCCATCCCGGAACGCCGATGCCTGCACGCGCCCGCGTTCCGCACCAACGCCGGCTTGCGCACGCGGCATCCGTCTTGCTCGTGCCATGTCCTGCAAGGCGCGCGCTTGCGCGACCCGCGCAGCGGCCGCGCGCAGGTCCGGGCTATCCTCCAGTGCGGCGCCGATCAAACCGTCCAGGACCGGATCGTCAAGCGCGGCCCACCAGTTGGATGGCACAGCCATGTCGTCTGCGCCGGGTAAACCGGCAGCCTGCGCCGCAAAGCTGGACCATCGCTGCGCCGGCGGCTCCGGGCGCGGCGAGCTTGCGGGCACCGACGCGCAGGCCGTCAACAAGGACGAAAGTACCAGCATGGCCATGGGGATCGTGGCGAAGCGAGGCATCAGGCTCCCCTCACTTCGCAAGAAAGCGCACTACCACGCGCTGGCCAATCAGCAAGTCTTGCGCATCCAGCGCAACGACCACTTCCACCACCCGGTTGTCCTGCTTCTCGGCGGGGTCGTCGCCAGCGCTGCGCTGCCCGACGATACGGCCTACGCGCAGCACCTTGCCGGACCATCGCCGGGCGGGATCCGCATCCAGGATGATTTGCGCGGCGCCGCCAGCCTTGATGCCCGGGAGGTACTGCTCCTCCAATTCGGCGCGCACGATACGCGCGCCATCCGGCGCGAAGAGAAACAGCGGCGTGACATTGAGCGTGCTGACGCCGTTGCCCGGCCGGGCCTGCCGCTGGATGATCTGGCCATCCAGCGGCGCCGTGACCCTGCGCTCTTCCACTTCGCGCTCGGCGATGGCATGCCTGGCCTGGGCCGTGGCGAAGGCGGCGTCAGCGGCAAGCAAGGCCACCGTGGCAAAGGCATGCCGGTCGCTGGCCAGATCGAGGTCCTGCCGCGCAACGGTGTCGTCTTCGGCGAGCGGCTGCAGCCGCTTGCGCTCGCGTGCGGCTGCAGCGAGTTCGATGCGCGCCTTGCTTCGTTCCTGCTCGGCCTGGCGAACTTCGGCGCGCGCCAGTGCAAGACCGCGCAAGGCGACCTCCGCATCCAGCGTCGCCAGCAGCTGGCCGGCTCGCACCCGGTCACCTTCCTCGACCATGACGCGAGAGATCACGCCGTCGCGCCTGGCGGCCAGGCGTACCAGCCCACCCGCGATGTCGACGCGTCCCTTCGCGCTGGCGAGAACATCCGCAGGGGCGCCCGACTGGAGGGGCGTTCGCGTCTCGGCCCCAGGGCCCACGCGGCCGCATGCGCCCAGCCACAGCGCGGCGGCCACAAGCCAGCAAGCCTTGCCTCGGGCAGAGCCGCCACGGGGCAGCTTCGTCGATCCTGTCTTAAGCACGACGCCGCTCCTGCTCGGCCGGAGCTTCCCCGGTCTGCTCGCGATCGCGAATGACAACACCGTCCTCGAGCTCGATCACCCGGTCGGCATGGCCCAGAAGCCTGGGATCATGGGTCACGCCCAGCACGGTCGCACCGTGCTCGATGGCAATCCGTTTCAGCAGGTCGATCACGATTCCTCCATTGATCTTGTCCAGAGCCGACGTGGGCTCGTCGGCAAAAATCAGTTTCGGGTTCTTGACCAGCGCCCTGGCGATGGCCACCCGCTGCTTCTCTCCACCCGAAAGCTCGGCCGGCCGCAGATGGCAGCGATGGGCCAGTCCGACCTCCTCGAGCACATGCCGCGCCTGCATCATGGCCGCGGCGCCGCGCTTGCCGAGGTACTGCAAGGGCAGCAGTACGTTCTCCAGCGCGGTAAGCGCGCCGAACAGATTGAAGCCCTGGAAGATAAAGCCGCAGTTCTCGAGCCGGAAGCGATCCAGCGCGGCTTCGCCGAGCGTCCACAACTCGGTGTCCAGCGCCAGAACCTGCCCGCTATCCGGCCTGAGCAGGCCGGACATCATCGACAGCATCGTGCTCTTGCCCGAACCGGATGGCCCGATGATCAGGGTCAGCGTGGCAGGGTAGATATCCAGGCTGCTGTCCTTGATCACCTGCTGCGTGATCTTGCCGACTGTGAAAGCCTTGGCGATGCCGCGGCTGACGATCGACGGTCTGGTATTCATGGATTCCACCTCAACGCAGCAGTGCCGCAGGATCGGCGCGGCCCAAGGGCCTGAGCGCCAGCAAACCGGAAACCATCGAGATCGCAAGCAGCAGCACGCAAGCGCCTGCCAGCATCCACGCGGGAAACCGCATTGCGATCCGCAAGGTGTCGCCGAGCCATGCGATGGCGAGCGTGAGGAGCCCCGTCACGATCAGGCCGCTGACCCCGACCCAGAGCGACTGTTCGACCACGATGGCGCGCAGCGATTTACGCGACACGCCGAGCGCACGCAGCGCGGCAAACTCCTTGATCGAAGCCAGGATGGCTCCCGAGAGCGTCTGGCTGGTGATCACCATGCCCACCACCAGCGCGAGCAGCGATGCAAACCCCGAGCCGATTCCCGAACCCGACTCGAGCAGCCAGTAGGCCTGCGACTGCACGGATAGCGCAGGCGCCGTCCAGACGCTGTAGCGCGGAAAACGCGCTTTGTCCGCAATCTCGGCACTGACCGCCAGCGGGTCGAATCCCGGCTTGAGGCGAACCAGGTAAAAGGCAATCTGATCGGCGATATCCGGAGCGAGGTAGCGCGCCGTCGCGAAGGACGCCAGCACATTGACCCCGCCCACCGTTCGTATGCCCTCGATCACGCCAGCGATACGCGCGCGCCGGCCATTGATCTCCACCATGGTGCCAACCCGGGCCCCCAGCTTGCGCATGTCCGCAGCGTCGATGAGGATCGCGTTGGGCTCGCGCAGCAACGCGCGCTCGTCCTGCGTGAGCAGCCCCGAAAAAACAAGCCCGGCACGGGAAACGTCCATGGCATGGAGCAGCACCGAAACCGGTACCCCGTCCGCGCGCCGGAGGTCACCGTATGCGGTGGTATAACCCTCGACCCTGTCGACGCCCGGATGGGACCACGCCAGCGCATCGCTGCCCCGGACCAGCGCACGCCCCAGATCGACGCTTTGCGTATTGCGGAAACCGATCCAGAGATCCGCGCCGGACCGGTCGACCACCACCGCGACCGAGCCGAACAAACCTAGCAACAACGCCAGTTGCACAACGATCAGCAATCCCGCGAAGGTAATCGCGAGCACGGCGGCCAGGTAGCGCCGCCATTCATGAGCCAGCGTGGCGCGCGCGAGGGAGATCATATTCGCCTCACTCGCAGCGGCGCACCGGCGCGATGCGGCGAACCAGCGTGTAGCGCTCGGCCACCAGTCCCAGCGGGCCCCGCACCTCCATCAGCGCCCTGTGCGCCGACTCCAGTCTGATGTCTACCGGATAGCGGCTCGCGCCCTTTTCGTCGAGGAGGGTGTCGGGGTCGGCGATCCAGCCGGTCAGCCGGGAAGCGCCGCTTGCCGCCTTGCGCGGAACCAGTCCGACAATCAAGTCCGCGCCGCAGAGCGTCTCCCGCCGCTGCACGCCCGGGCGATCAGCCCGCCGGGGCAATTGCACGATCGTGCCGCAGGCATTCTCCGACATGTCCGGACACGAGCTGAAGTCGATGACGGTGCCATCGTCCATGAAGGTCCATTGCCCCGCCATGCCCGCTGGCCATGCCTGACCGGCGCAGATGGCGAACAGAGCCGCAATAATAAACGGAGTAATCCGTCCAATTTCAATACAAGCTGGAGGAATTGGCATGGGAGGTGAATTTTTCTGGATCCGGTGCCCGCGGGCGTTGATTGCGTCGAATCAGGCGAAGATGAAGGTCCGGCAGAAGTCAGCCAGCGCCCGGGCGGTAGCCGGCATATCGATGTCGACTCCCGTGTCGCGGTCGAAGTCGAGGCCCGAGAACATGGCCAGGATGAGATTGGCCGCACCGACGGGATCCAGCGCGGCACGCACCCAGCCTTCACGCTGCCCGAGTTCCAGTTCCGCGACGAGCGTCTCGCGCAAACCGCGATCAAAGGCCAGCACCTTCTGGCGCCATTCCGGATCGCGCTGCAATTCCAGCCAGCTGTCCGCGCCAAGGTTGTACCCGGACGGCGCCAGGGTCGCCGCCAGGCCGGCCGCATCCACCTGGCTCAGCCATTCCAGCCCTTCCCTGCTGGCCAGCTGCCGAATCTCGCCCTGGTAGCGCGCGAACTCGCGGGCAACGATCTCCATGATCATTTCGTGCTTGCTGGCAAAGTGCCGGAACACGGTGCCGGCGCTCAGTCCCGCCTCGACGCAGATGTCCTCGGTTCGGGCGGAGTGAAACCCTTTTGTCTTGAAGGTGCGTGCCGCTGCCTGGAGGATCCCGTCCCGGCGCTGCGCGTGCAGCTGTTCGTCCTTCGTTCTGGCCATGGCGTCTAATAAACGGATTAGTCCGTCGCATTATATGCACAACGGATGTCCTGTCAACTACGATGCGATGGCCCCGTCCGGAAGGCGCGAGTGCGAATGCGCCGCCAAATTTGGATTGCCATGGCCAAATTAGGAGCTGTCTGATTCACATAATTGAAAAGGGCCGGCATCATTACGTCAGGCCCCTTCGTGGCGGCCTTGCCGGTCGGGGGCTCACCCTCCCCCTCCGGCGTTGCCCTCAAGCGCCCGCCAACTCCTGTGCGGGCGTCTTTTTTGCCGGAAGCGCCAAGGAACCATCTGCGTGGACTGCCCAAGAAAGCCGCAGTCGCAATGCACCCCCACTTATTCCCGCTGGCAATAGGCCCCCTCGATACACCCAGCCCCGGAGAAGTGGCGTCATGCTCATGTGACCAGCCAATAATTTGTAATCATCTGTTACAGTCCGTCATTTTTCCTGCAATTGAATGGTGGCGCCCGGAGCGCCCAGGCTGACGGAAACGGACAGATGAAGAGACTCATTGGAGCAGCAAGCATCGCACTTGCCGTGGCGGGGTGCGGTGGATCGGGAGAGAACGACGGCGGGCTCAGCGTGGTACGGAACCCGCCCGCCACTACCACGACGACGCCCACCGCGCCGACGACGCCCGTTACCCCGGACCCTGCCGTGCCGGCCGCGCCAGCCACCAATGCGCTGGGCACCGGCTTCTATATCGGCAGTACGCCCGCCAACGAGCGGCTCAACGTGCTGGTCCTCGACGAGAACGTCTACTACGTCTTCTACTCGTCCCCCGGCACGCCGGACGCACCGGCCGGCGTGGTCACCGGCAACTACAGTTCCGGCAGCGGCAAGCTCACCACCAACAGCAACGGCAAGGACTTCAATCTTGAAGGCGCGGGCTACAGCCTGGCCGCGGCAGACCTCAATGTGTCCTATGTGCCGAGCACCTCGATGTCCGGCTGGCTGACCTACCGCAACGGCAAGACCGTGCCGCTCAGCAGCAACTACAGCACCGACTACAACTACATCGCCAGCGCCAGCGGCCTGAAGGGCGATTACGCGGGCAACGCGGTGACGCTCGACACCAGTGCGCTGCGGTCGAACGGGGTGGTGGTGCACATCGATGCCACCGGCAAGATCACGACCGACGCGGGAACGGGCTGCGGCTTTACAGGCACCGCCACGCCACGCCGCCAGGGCAAGGTCTATGACGTGACCATCACGACCGGCGGCGCGCCTTGCCTCTACACGTACACCGTGATGAGCGGCATTGCTTATTATGACCCGACCACCACGCACAGCCTGCCCACCCCCGGCCAGCTTTACCTGTTCGCCATGCGCCCGGACCGGCAGGTGGGCATGCTCTTCACCGGCAGGTGATGTGCGGCCCGCCGTGCCCGGAGCAGGCGCGGCGACTCAAAGAAAGCGGTCGAGCAGCTTGCGGCTGGCCTTGTCGAGGCCCGGCAGGTTGCGCACCAGGTAGTGAATGCCGTGGCTGTCCGAGATCAGCAGCGTGGAACCGGCCAGGCGGCGGATGTCTTCCTCTCCGCGCAGCACCAGGGAAGTGATGCCGCGATCGGTCTCCACCTCCCAGGTACTGGGGGTGGCGAAGGTCGATACCGAGCGGATGCGCCGGATCTCCGGCATGAACTCGCGGCTGGCGAGTTCGGCTTCGATGGCCTCGCGCAAGGCTGCGGGCAGCTGGTCCAGCCGCGGCAGCCAGGCCAGTTCACGGCCATCGGCGCTGATCATGCCGATACCATCGTCGGGCGCTGCGATAGGGAACGCGCGTACGGGCACCACGCCCTCGTGGACGAGGCCGTCCGCGGTGGTCATCACGAGCCGCCCGAGGGCATTGCGGTGAAGCTTGAAATTGGCTGCTTGCTGCATAGGGGCCGCCTTCCTTATTGCACTGATGGCACTGATGGCACGTTGACCGCTTCGGCGGCGTCGATATCTTCGTCGGCATCGGTGTCGACGTTGCGGGCCTGCGCCTGGTAGAGCTTGTAGTAGTGGCCTTCGCGCGCCAGCAGTTCTTCATGCCCGCCCACCTCGACGATCTGCCCGCGGTCCATCACCACCAGGCGATCCGCCTTGCGCAGCGTGGACAGCCGGTGCGCAATGGCGATGGTGGTGCGGCCCTGCACCAGGTTGTCGAGCGCCTTCTGGATTTCCTTCTCGGTGGCCGTGTCGACGGAGGACGTGGCTTCGTCCATGATCAGGATGCGCGGGTTGATCAGCAGCGCGCGGGCGATCGAGATACGCTGGCGCTCGCCGCCGGAAAGGGCCTGGCCGCGCTCGCCCACCAGCGAATCGTAGCCATGGGGCAGGCGCAGGATGAATTCGTGCGCGTGGGCGGCGCGCGCGGCGGCGACGATGTCCTCGCGCGTGGCGCCGGGCTTGCCGTAGGCGATGTTCTCGGCGATCGTGCCGAAGAACAGGAAGGGCTCCTGCAGCACCAGCCCGATATGGCTGCGGAATTCCGAGACCGGCAGCGAGCGGATATCGACGCCATCGAGGCGGATCGCGCCTTCGGAGACGTCGTAGAAGCGGCAGATCAGGTTGACCAGCGTGCTCTTGCCCGAGCCGCTGTGGCCCACCAGGCCGATCATCTCGCCCGGCGCGATCGACAGGTTGAGCCCGCGGATCACGGCGCGGTTGCCGTAACGGAAACCGAGGTCGCGCAGTTCGATGGCACCCTCGACGCGCTCCAGGTGGGTCGGGCGCACCGGCTCCGGCACGCTCGATACGTGGTCCAGGATATCGAAGATGCGCTTGGCGCCGGCGGCGGCCTTCTGCGTCACGGAGACAATGCGGCTCATCGAATCCAGCCGCGTGTAGAAACGGCTGATGTAGGTCAGGAAGGCCACCAGCACGCCAACCGTGATCGCGTTTTGCGAGACCTGCCAGATACCGAAGATCCACACCACCAGCAAGCCAATCTCGGTCAGCAGCGTGACGGTCGGCGTGAACAGGGACCACACGGCATTGACGCGGTCGTTGATCGCCAGGTTGTGCCGATTGGCCTCGCGGAAGCGCTCGACCTCGCGCTTTTCCTGGGCGAAGGCCTTGACCACCCGGATGCCGGGAATGGTATCCGCCAGCACGTTGGTGATTTCCGACCAGATCCGGTCGATCTTCTCGAAGCCATGGCGCAGGCGGTCGCGCACTAGGTGGATCATCCATGCAATGAACGGCAGCGGCACCAGCGTCACCAGCGCCAGCCACGGATTGATGGAAATCAGGATGCCGGCCGTCATGACGATCATCAGCACGTCGGTGGCGAAATCCAGCAAATGTAGCGACAGAAACACGCAGATGCGGTCGCTTTCCGAGCCGATGCGGGCCATCAGGTCGCCGGTGCGCTTGCCGCCGAAGTACTCCAGCGATAGCCGCAGCAGGTGCTCGTAGGTGGTGGTGCGCAGGTCGGCGCCGATGCGCTCCGACACCCGCGCCAGCAGGTAGGTACGTGCCCAGCCCAGGCTCCAGGCCACCAGCGCGGCGCCCAGCAGCCCGGCCAGGTACAGCTTGACCCGGCCGTAGTCGATCGGCATACCGTTCTGATAGGGGATCAGCACCTTGTCCATCAGCGGCATGGTCAGGTACGGCGGCACCAGGGTGGCGGCGGTGGACAGCAACGTCAGCAAGAAGCCCGCGAGCAGTTGGAAGCGATACGGCCTGGCAAAGCGCCACAGGCGCAGCAGCGCCCAGGTCGAAGGCGGGGTCTCCAGGTCGCGGCTGCATTGCGGGCACTGGTCGTCGTCCGGGGGCAGCGGCGCCTTGCAGGTCGGGCAGACCGCTTCGGCCTCGTCGCCGGCCAGCCCGCCCCGCCCCGAACCCGACAGGTTGCGCTGGGCATGGAACTGGTCGATCAGGCGCAGCGCGGCCGGATTGTGGCCCAGCGTGTAGCGCCAGCTGGACAGCAATCGCCCACTCTCTTGCAGTTCGAGCGTGCCGACCCCCGCGTGATCGGCGTGAAGCAGCGATAATCCGGGCTGGATCGCCCATTGCTGCCAGTCGTTTTGTCCGGGCATGCGCGCCAGCAAGCGACGATCCGTCACAAGTACCCAGCCTTGGGTAAAATGCAGCTTCGCGTCGAGGTCCACTCCCAGCCAGGCCAGAACGGCCTCGCCAGGAAGCAGGCGGGTGCCGAGTTCATTACGCCACGGCTCGTTCGTGGCGTTGCTGTCAATCACGGGCAAGGAAGGTTGGGTCATCGTTGGCAATGCATGCTGCGTCCCTTGGTATGGACATAACTTGAAACAATTTAGTGCGGGCGCGCCATGGCGGCCCGCCAATTTGCCCGCAGTATACATAAGGCCAAACACACGGGCGTCCCTGATGCACTGCACAATCGCTTTTTGATCAAGAAAGTCAACCGGCTGACCGTAGTAACGTTACTGAAAGGTTAGGCTTCTATTTCTCGGGCACTCGCCCACTGCCTCAAGCTAAATCAATGAAAAAGAAGGACATTGAGATTTTCGATGTCATGTCGCTGCGCGGCCCGAATATGTGGACATATCGGCCTGTGCTGGAGGCGTGGGTCGATATCGGGGAACTGGAGGATTTTCCCTCCAACAAGATTCCGGGGTTCTACGAGCGCCTGTCGGCATGGCTGCCCTCGCTGATCGAGCATCGCTGCAGCATCGGTGAGCGCGGCGGCTTCCTGCAGCGGCTCAAGGAAGGCACCTGGCCGGGCCATATCCTGGAACACGTTACGCTTGAGCTGCAGAACCTGGCCGGCATGCCTGGCGGTTTCGGCAAGGCACGGGAGACACCGATCCGCGGCGTCTACAAGGTGATCGTGCGGGCCTGGCACGAGGACGTCACTCGCGCCGCCCTGTTCGCCGCCCGCGACCTGGTGATGGCCGCCATCGAGGACCGCCCCTACGACGTCCAGGAGACGGTGGAGCATCTGCGCCGCCTGGTGGACAAGCACTGCCTGGGTCCAAGCACCGCCTGCATCGTCGACGCCGCCGACGACCGCGGCATCCCCGCGCTGCGCCTGTCGGAGGGCAACCTGGTGCAGCTTGGCTATGGCAGCCGCCAGCGCCGCATCTGGACCGCCGAGACCGACCGCACCGCCGCCATCGCCGAGAGCATCTCGCGCGACAAGGACCTGACCAAGAGCCTGCTGGAATCCTGCGGCGTGCCCGTACCCGAAGGCCGGATGGTCGAAAGCGCCGCCGACGCCTGGGACGCCGCCGAGGACATCGGCCTGCCGGTGGTCGTCAAGCCCTACGACGGCAACCATGGCCGTGGCGTATTCACCAACCTGACCACCCGCGAGGAAGTCGAGACCGCCTATGGCGTGGCCATCGACGAAGGCAGCGGCGTCATCGTCGAACGCTTCGTGCTGGGCAACGAACACCGCCTGCTGGTAGTGGGCGGCCGCCTGGTGGCCGCCGCCATGGGCGAGACCGCCAGCGTGAGCGGCGACGGCAAGTCGACCATCGAGGAACTGATCGAGTCGCAGATCAATTCCGACCCGCGCCGCGGCAGCACCGAAGACCACCCGCTCAACAAAGTGCGGCTGGATTCGGCCGCGCGCCTCGAACTCAAGCGCCAGGGCCTCGACGCGCTTTCCGTGCCGCCCGAAGGCAAGCATGTGCTGATACAGCGCAACGGCAATGTCGCCTTCGACGTGACCGACCGCGTGCATCCCAGCGTGGCCGCGCACGCTTCGCTGGCCGCCCGCGTGGTGGGCCTGGACATCGCCGGGGTCGACCTGGTGGCGCAGGACATCTCGCGCCCGCTCGCCGAGCAGCGCGGCGCCCTCGTCGAGGTCAATGCCGGCCCCGGCCTGCTGATGCACCTGAAGCCCTCCAACGGCGAAGCCCGCCCGGTGGGCCGCGCCATCGTCGATCACCTGTTCCCCGCGGGCGAAGGCGACGACAACGGCCGCATCCCGGTGGTGGGCATCACCGGCACCAACGGCAAGACCGTGGTGGCCAAGCTGGTGGCGCGCCTGCTGCAACTGTCCGGCAAGCATACCGGCCTGGCTTGCAGCGACGGCCTCTACCTGGACCGCCGCCGGGTGCAGGGCGGCGACCGCGCCAACTGGGACGCGGCTCACCGCATCCTGATGAACCGCGCGGTCGATGCCGCCGTGTTCGAGAACGATAGCGGCGCCATCCTCTCCGAAGGCCTCGCCTACGACCGCTGCCAGGTCGGCGTGGTGACCAATATCGACGTGCCCGACCATCTCGGCCAGTACTACGTCGAGGAAGTCGAGAAGATGTACAACGTGCTGCGTACGCAAGTCGACGTGGTACTGGACGGCGGCGTCGCGGTGCTCAACGCGCGCGACCCGCTGGTGGTCGAGATGGCCGAGCTGTGCGACGGCGACGTGATCTTCTTCGGCTTGTCGGCGGACCTGCCCGCCATTGCCGCGCATCGCGCCGCCGGCCGCCGCGCGGTCTACCTGCGCGACGGCAAGGTGGTGCTCGCCACCGGCAGCCGCGAGACGCCGCTGGCCGACGTGGCCGCGATCCCCCTTACCTATGCCGGCCGCGTGGCCTTCCAGGTCGAGAACGTGCTGGCGGCTGTCGCCACCGGCTGGGCGCTGGGCATCTCCAACGACCTCATCCGTGCCGGCGTGGTGACCTTCGACGTGGGCCAGGTGGATGTGCCGGGCCGCTTCACGCTGTTCGAGCGCAACGGCGCCACCGTGGTAATCGACGACGCCCACAATGCCCCCGCGCTGGAAGCGCTGGTGGCATCGCTGGACCGCTTCCCCAGCGAGCGGCGCGTGGTGGTGTACGGCGCCGGCGCGCAGCGCCGCGACGAAGACATGGTCAAGCAGGGCAAGGTGCTGGGCGCCGCCTTCGACCGCGTCTTCCTGTGCGAGGACCGTTCGGTCGAACGTGCCTTGCCTGATGCCGAGGCGCGCGCGCTGCTCAAGCAGGGCCTTTACGAAGGCCGCCGCGTGACCAAGATCATCGACGAAGGCACGCGCCGCCAGGCCATCGAGGCTGCCCTCGCGCAAGTGGTGGCCGGCGACCTGCTGGTCCTGCAATGCGACGAAGCCACGACCCTGCCGACGATCGACCAGGTGCACCAGTGGATGGGCCAACCGGGCCGCCGCGCCTGATCCGGAAGGAAACCGATTTCATGGAAGTCTCACGTATCCGCGCCCTGCGCGGCCCCAACCTGTGGTGCCGCCACACCGCCATCGAAGCCATCGTATCGTGCTCCGACGAGGCCCACACCCTGGCCCAGCTGCCCGGCTTCGAGGAACGCCTGCGCGCACGCTTCCCCGAAGTCGGCCCGCTGCGGCCCGACGACAACGAAGGCGTGGTGTCGCTGGCACACGCACTCGAATGCGCCGCGATGCGCCTGCAGGCCGAAGCCGGCTGCCCGGTCAGCTTCAGCCGCACCGCACCCACCGTCGAGCCCGGCACCTACCAGGTGGTGGTGCAGTACAGCGAGGAAGAAGTCGGCAGGCTCGCGCTGGAACTGGCTGCCACGCTGTGCCGCGCCGCGCGCGACGATGTTCCCTTCGACCTGGCCGATGCGCTGCATCGCCTGCGCGAACTCGATGAAGACGTGCGCCTGGGGCCGAGCACCGGCTCGATCGTCTATGCAGGCGTGGCGCGCGGCATTCCGTACCGTCGCCTGACACAGGGCAGCATGGTGCAGTTCGGCTGGGGCAGCAAGCAACGCCGCATCCAGGCTGCCGAAACCGATCTGACCAGCGCGGTCTCGGAATCCATCGCGCAGGACAAGGAACTCACCAAGACGCTGCTGCACGCCGCCGGCGTGCCGGTGCCGATGGGACGCTCGGTGTCTGACGCCGAGCAAGCCTGGGCTGCAGCTCAGGAAATCGATGCGCCGGTCGTGGTCAAGCCGCGCGACGGCAACCAGGGCAAGGGCGTGGCAGTGCGCATCCGCACCCGCGAGGAAGTGATCGCCGCCTATGAGGTCGCCGCCGAGATCAGCTCCGACGTCATCGTCGAACGCTACATCCCCGGCCACGACTTCCGCCTGCTGGTGGTCGGCAAGCACCTGGTGGCCGCGGCCCGCCGCGACCCGCCCCAGGTCACCGGCGACGGCAAGCACACCGTGCGCGAACTGGTCGAAGAGGTCAATCGCGACCCGCGCCGCGGCGAAGGCCATGCCACCTCGCTCACCAAGATCCGCTTCGACGATATCGCGCTGGCCACGCTGGCCAAGCAGAACCTGACGGCGGATTCGGTACCGCCCAAGGGCACCCGCGTGGTGCTGCGGAACAACGCCAACCTGTCCACCGGCGGCAGCGCGACCGACGTCACCGACGACGTGCATCCCGAAATGGCCGCACGCGCCGTGGCCGCCGCGCAAATGGTCGGTCTCGACATCTGCGGCGTCGACGCGGTCTGCGAAACCGTGCTCAAGCCGTTCGAGGAACAGGCCGGCGGCATCGTCGAAGTCAATGCAGCGCCGGGGCTGCGCATGCACCTGCAGCCCTCCTACGGCAAGGGCCGCGCGGTGGGCGAGGCCATCATCTCCACCATGTTCGGCGACGGCGACGATGGCCGCATCCCGGTGGTGGCGGTCTCCGGCACCAATGGCAAGACCACCACGGTCCGGCTGATCACCCACCTGCTCGCCTCCAGCGGCCTGCGCATGGGCATGACCGGCACCGACGGCGTCTACATCATGGGGGAACGCATCGACACCGGCGACTGCAGCGGCCCGCGCAGCGCGCGCAATGTGCTGATGCACCCCGACGTCGACGCCGCCGTATTCGAGACCGCGCGCGGCGGCCTGCTGCGCGAAGGCCTGGCCTTCGACCGCTGCGACGTGGCGGTGGTGACCAATGTGGGCGAAGGCGATCACCTGGGCCTGTCCTACATCAGCACGGTGGAAGATCTCGCCGTGCTCAAGAGCGTCATCGTGCAGAACGTGGCGCCGCACGGCATGGCCGTGCTCAATGCCGCCGACCCCATGGTAGTGCGCATGGCCGACGCCTGCCCCGGCGCCGTGACCTTCTTCGCGGCCGACCTCAACAACCCGGTGATGGCCACGCACTGCGCCCAGGGCAAGCGCGTGGTCTATGTCGAAGATGGCCATATCGTGGCCGCCGAGGGCGAGAACCAGGTGCGCATCGCGCTGTCGGCCATCCCGCTGACGCGCGGCGGCACCATTGGCTTCCAGGTCGAGAACGCCATGTCCGCCGTCGCCGCGGCATGGGCACTGGGCATCGACTGGGAAGTGATCCGCCGCGGCCTGGCCACCTTCGTCAACGATGCGGCAACGGCCCCCGGACGCTTCAATGTGTTCGACTACAAGGGCGCGACCGTGATCGCCGACTACGGCCACAACCCGGACGCAATCCAGGCGCTGTGCAACGCCATCGAAGGCATGCCGGCCAAGCGCCGCTCCGTGGTCATCAGCGGCGCCGGCGACCGCCGCGACGTCGACATCCGCCGCCAGACCGAAATCCTCGGCGGCGTGTTCGACGAAGTGATCCTGTACCAGGACCAGTGCCAGCGCGGGCGCGAAGACGGCGAAGTGCTGGCCTTGCTGCGCGAAGGCCTGGAAGGCGCGACCCGCGCCAGCGCGGTAGAAGAGATCCGCGGGGAATTCCTCGCCATCGATACCGCACTGTCGCATCTGCAGCCAGACGACCTGTGCCTGATCCTGGTGGACCAGGTGGAAGAAGCGCTGGCGCATATCGCGCAACGCATCGCCGGAGACTGATCCCAGGCAATGCAGCAGCCATGCAGGAAAGCCAGCCGACGAGGCTGGCTTTCTTGTTTTTGGGGCAAGTCCAAAGCCGGGGAATTCGCTCCGCCCCCCCTGAGCGCACCCGCAAACCGGGCCACCGAGCCCACGACGAAACCAGCAAGGATCGGGAGGCAGTGGCCATCCGGGTAACGGCAGAAGCGCGAACCACCACGGGCCATTGCCATCAGGGGCACTACAATAAAACCAATGCCGTCCGCAGTGGTGATGCGGTTCGCGCCGGTAGCGCCAGCAGTCAGGCAGAACTGACGCGCCCACCACGAATCCGCAAAGCAACCAAGCCCGACAAGCCAGCCCCCCTGCAAGGGGTCGCTTTCTTTTGGTTACTTTTCTTTACGAGTAAAGAAAAGTGACACCTCCATGTGCCCAAGAGCCTGACGCCACTCCGCCTTTAGGCCCTGCAGACCTGTCTCAACCCACCCAAGCCCAAGAGCCCGCCGCCACTCCGCCTTCAGGCCCTGCAGACTTGTCTGGAAACCCACCCAATCCCAAGACCCTGACACCACCCTGCAGACCATCATCAGCCCCCTACAAAACCCAGAAATAACGCCAGCAAACCCATCGCATCATTCAAAGCCCTCTCAATGCCGCCCCGGCAACGACAACCTCCGCTCCAACACCCGCTGCACCTGCGCCAAAACCGTACTCAGCACCCAGTAAATCCCCGCCACGGCAAGATAGAGCGGCAACGGCTGGTAAGTCGCCGCAATCACCTCCTGCGCCGTGCGCAGCAACTCCGTCACCGTAATCACCGACACCAGCGAAGTATCCTTGATCAGGCTGATCAGGCTGTTCGACAAACTGGGCACCGCCAGCCGCAGCGCCTGCGGCCCCACCACGAAGCGCAAGGTCTGGCGTTGCGTCAGGCCCAGGCTATAAGCCGCCAGCCACTGCCCGCGCGGGATGCCGAGGATGGCGCCGCGCATGCTCTCGGACAGGTACGCCCCCACGTTCAGGCTTAGTGTCAGCACACCCGCCGGCGTGGGCTCCAGCGCGATGCCGATGCCCGGCAGGCCGTAGTACACCACGAAGATCTGCACCAGCAGCGGCGTGCCCCGCATGACGCTGACGTACACCCGCGCGACCGCCTGCGGCACGCGCCGGTGGCTGATGCCCATCAGCGCGACCACGATGCCGATCGCCAGCCCGAAGGCCATCGACAGCAAGGCGAACTTGATGGTAAGCAGCATGCCCTGCAGCAGCACTGGCAGCGAATCGACGACGAGCTGGAGAGCGGACATGGGAAGCCCTGGATCGTGCCGGCCATGGCAACGGCGATGGCGTTAGCGGCCATGCCATGGCGGTACTGCGAAATCACAAGGGGGCATCGGCGGCATTCGCACCCCGGCCGCCGGCGGCCCCTACTTCGCCGGCCTGGTCACGTCGCTGCCGAACCACTTCACCGACATCCTGGCCAGGCTGCCATCCTTGCGCGCCTCGTCCAGCGCGCGGTCGATCGCCTGCGCGAACCTGGGATTGTCCTTGCGGAAAGGAATCGCCACCTCGGAGTTGCCGCCGTCGACAAGCGCCCCCGGCCGCAGTGGCAGGTTCGACGTCTTGATCAGGTAGCCGATCATCAGCCGGTCGTTCAGCGCGGCGTCCACGCGCTGCGCGGCCAGGTCGCGCAGGTACTCGGGCGCGCCGGGATAGGTCTTGACATCGATGCCGGGCACCGACTTGGCCAGTTCGTTGTAGTTGCTGCCGAGGCTGACGCCGAGCTTCTTGCCCTTCAGGTCATCGAGGGACTTGAACTGTCGCTTGTCGTCCTTGCGCTGGATCAGCTGCGCGGCCGAATAGACGTAAGGCGTGGAGAAATCCAGCACCTGCCTGCGCTGCGGCGTCACCGCGACCTGGTTGACGATGACGTCGAACTTGCCAGCCTGCAGCCCGGCAATGATGCCGCTCCACTCGGTGGTGACGAACTCCGGCTTGACGCCCAGCCTGGCCGCCACCAGCTTTGCCACATCGACGTCGAAGCCTTCCAGCTGGTTGCTGGCGCCGCGATAGTTGAAAGGCGGATAGGTACCTTCCAGCCCGATCTTCAGCACGCCTGCCTGCTTCACGGTGTCCAGGAGATCGGCGGACCGCGCCGGGGCGCCCGCGGCCAGCAACGAAACGGCAAGCAGTGCCCCGAGGCAGCCAGTACGAAGCGATCGCATATGTTCTCCAGTCAGCACAAGCGACGCGAACACGGTCCGCGCCGCTGCGGCAAGCGTTAGCCCATGACGACGCCAGGAGCATAGTCCGAGCGTAGTCCGGCTTTCAGCCTACAGCAAACCCCGAGTACACAGCAATAACGATTCGCCCTCCCCACCCGGCCGCCTGTCCTGCCATCGCCTACTGGAAAGCCTTGTCGTTCGGGTGCGCGTAGAGGTCCTTCATATCGGTGGAAAGCGGATAGTTGAGATTGATGCCGCGCGGCGGGACCGGCGACTGGAACCACTTCTGGTAGAGCTGCTCGGCACGGCCGCTGCTCATCAGGCCGGCAATCACGCCGTCGGCCAGCTTCTTGAAGGAGGGATCGTCCTTGCGGAACATGCACGCGTAGTTCTCGGTCTGCAGCGGCGTGCCGACCACGGTCCATTCGTCGCGGTTCTTGGCCTTGGTCAGCTCGCCGTAGAGCAGCGGCTCGTCCATGACGAAGGCTACCGCGCGGCCGGTCTCCAGGATCAGAAAGGACTGGCCATGGTCCTTGGTGCTGATCAGGTTCATGTTCATGGCTTTCTCGCCATTCATCTTCACCAGCAGGCGCTCATCCGTGGTGCCGGCGGTGGTCACCACATTGCGGTCCTTCAGGTCGGGAAAATCCTTCACGCCCGAGTCTTTCTTGGTCAGCATGCGCAGCCCATAGACAAAGAGGCTGTTGGAGAACGCCACCTGTTTCTGCCGCTCGAGGTTGTTGGTGGTGGTGCCGCATTCGATGTCGATGGTGCCGTTCTGCATCAGCGAAATACGGTTCTGCGACGTGATCGGAATCAGCTTCACCTGCAGGTTGGGCATCTGCAGCTGCGCCTTCACCTTGTCGACGATCTGCAGCAGGATGTCGTGCGAATAGCCCATCACGTCCTTTCCGTTGGTGTAGGAGAACGGGATCGACGACTCGCGGTAGCCCAGCGAGATCACGCCGGTGTCCTTGATCTTGCGCAGCGTGTCGCCGTCGTCGGCAAAGGCGCTGCCGGCGGCGCCGGCAGCCAGTGCCAGGACGGCCGCGCTCAGCAGGCCACGGGAAAATCGGTTGGGACGCGCTTGCGGTTTCATGGTGTGGCTCTCCTTGGACAGGGACATGGCTCGTGGTGTGTTGATGATGCTTCGATGACGCTTCGGTATTCAGCAAGACAAACTTCAGCAAGACAAACAGGCAAGGCACTACAGGAAATGCGGATCGACTCAAGCGCGGCCGCGCCGGCTCATGCCAGCGTTGCGGCAAAATCCTCGGCCTCGATGACGGGCCTGCGCCCGGCCAGGCGATCGGCGAGCAAGCCCGCGCTGCCGAGCGCCAGCGTGAAACCGAGCGCACCGTGGCCGATATTGAGCCACAGGCCGCGCAGGCGCGACGG
Organism: Cupriavidus sp. 96C5-1; assembly: GCF_057798855.1. Taxonomy (NCBI): domain Bacteria; kingdom Pseudomonadati; phylum Pseudomonadota; class Betaproteobacteria; order Burkholderiales; family Burkholderiaceae; genus Cupriavidus; species Cupriavidus sp. 96C5-1. The sequence goes on from NZ_JBYOJU010000007.1 coordinate 51,652, forward strand.
CCCCACCAGGGGCAAGCCGCTCGGCGTGGCCGGACGCAGGCCCGCCCACGGCTGCAGCCGATCTGCCCCGGAGCGTGGCGCAATGTCGCCAAACAAGGCGCGCGTCTCGCCAGCCAGCGTGGCGATCCGGGCCGGGTCGATCGCGTTGCTTGCGCGCACCAGGTCGGCCATACCCGCCACGCGCAGCGTGTTGCCGATGCGGGCATAGACGATCTTTCGCGCAAAGTCGGTGATGCTGATATGCGGTGCGCCGGCGCCGTCGGCGAGCGGCACCGTGATGCTGTAGCCCTTGAGCGGCCACAGCGGCGCGCGCAGGCCCAAGGGCCTCAGCAGCGCCACGCTGCCGATGCCGCCGGCGACCACCACCGCGTCCGCCCGCTCGAGCCCGGATCCGGTGCGCACCCCTGTCACGCGATCGCCTTCCCGCTCGATGCCCAGCACGCCGGTACCGAAACGCAGCGTCACGCCGGGCCGCTCACGCAGCAACTGTGCCAGCGCCAGACAGAAGCGATGGCAGTCGGCCACTTCCTCACTGGGGGTATGAATCGCGCCGGCGATCTTGCTGCGGATGCCGGCCAGCGCCGGCTCCAGCGCCACGCATGCATCGCGGTCCAGTGCCTGTTGCTCGCAGCCCAGGCTGGCCTGGTAGTCGAGCAGGCGGCAGGCTGCCTCGAAACTGTCTTTATCGCGGTGCACAATAAGCTTGCCGCGCCGGGCAAATCCAAACTCCACCGGTTGGCTGTCGACAAACGCCTGCATCAGGTCACGCGAATAAAAGGCCAGGCGCAGCAGCTTGCGCGTGGTGGCTTCGCTGGTGCGGGCATTGCAGGCCCGCGCGAACGCCGCCAGCCAGCGCCACTGCGCCGGATCGCCCGACGGACGGAAGCGCATGGGCGAATCCGGCCGCATCAGCCAGCCCGGTACCTTGGCCAGCACACCGGGCCCGGCCAGCGGCGCAACATAGCTGTAGCTGAGCTGCCCGCCATTGGCAAAACTGGTTTCCTCGCCCGGCCCGCCGCGCCGTTCCAGCACGGTGACCTCGTGCCCGTCGCCCGCCAGCCGCCAGGCGGTGCTCATCCCGACCACCCCCGCCCCCACGATTGCAACCTTCATCACCCGCCTCTTTGATCCGATCCGGGCAGGGTAGATCAGGCAGGTCCGTTTGCCCAATGCGAATACGTGCAAGAATATGTCTTTAAGCTATAGGTGACTCCGGATCCCCTCCCTCTGCCACCATGCGACTGCGACAAATCGAAGTCTTCCGTGCCGTCATGCTGACCGGTACCGTCAGCGAGGCCGCGCGGCTGCTGCACGTTTCCCAGCCGGTGGTCACGCGCGTGCTACAACATGCGGAAGCTACGCTCGGCTTCCGGCTGTTCGACCGCGTCAAAGGCCGGCTGCAGGCCACGCCGGAGGCCAGCGCGCTATATGGCGATGTCGAGCGGCTCTATGGCGAGATCGAGCGGGTGCGCCGTGTCTCCGAAAGCCTGCGCCACAAGGGCGCCGGCCGGCTCCGGGTGGCGGCCACGCCGAGCCTGGCCAGCCCCTTGCTGGTGCCTGCCGTGCGCCGTTTCTGCGCGCGCCATCCCGAAACCCAGGTTCAGGTGCTGACCCACCATACCGACGAAATCGTGCAGGCTCTGCTGGCCAACCAGATCGACCTGGGATTCGCCTTCTCGCCGCCGCGCCACGAGGCCATCGCCAGCGAACCGGTGGCCGGCGGGCAGATGCTGCTGGCGGTACCGCGCGGCGAACCGCTGTCGGCGCGCGGGCGGCGGGCCGACGTGCCGATGCACCGCCTGGTGGAGCGCCCCTTCATTGCCTACGACGACAACAGCTCGCTCGGGCTGCTGGTGCGCCAGACGCTGGCGCGCAATGCCCTCGAACCGCGCTCCACGCTGGAGGTCCAGACTTACTCGCTGGCGCTGTCCCTGGTCGACGCCGGCCTCGGCCTCACCCTGCTGGACCAGTACACCGCGCTGGGAGCCAACCCGGAGCGCGTCTCGCTGCATGAAGTGAAGCCGGCGCTGCCATTCGAGATCCAGCTGCTGCGCGCCAGCCACCGCGGCAGTTCCAGCCTGACCGACGATATGCGCGAGCAGTTCGCCGATGCGGCACTGCAACTTGCGGCCACCCTGCCGCAGCGGCTGGAAGCGCCAGCGGTCAGTTTCGAGCACGCCCCGAAATGAAACACCTTGCCGGCCGGCGCCGCTGCCCTTTGCAGAATTTGACAGTTCCGTACGCCGTGCACCATCATCAAAGCGCCTGACCGGTGCCCTTCCAAACCTATGTTCGCCCTTCTGCTGCTACTCCTCGTCCTGATCAGTGCCTTCTTCTCGATATCCGAGATCGCGCTGACCGCATCGCGCCGCACCAAACTGCAGACGCTGTCGGAGCGTGGCGACCACCGCGCCACCAAGATCATGCTGCTCAAGGAGGAGCCGGGCAACTTCTTCACCATCGTGCAGATCGGCGTCAACAGCGTCGCCATCCTGGCGGGTATCGTCGGCGAGAAGCATGTCTCCGACCTGGTGCAGACGGCATTGCTGCCCTACCTTGACGCCGCCACCACCCAGCGCATCGCCAATGTCGGTTCCTTCCTGATCGTCACCCTGCTCTTCATCCAGTTCGCCGACCTGATTCCCAAGCGCATCGCCATGACGTTCCCCGAAGCCTGCGCGCTGGTGGTGATCGGGCCGATGCTGACGCTCATCAAGCTTTTCAAGCCGCTGCTCTATGTATTCAACGGCGCCGCCGACGCCATGCTGCACCTGTTCGGCGTGCCGACCAAGCAGATCGACCAGATCACCTCGGAGGACATCGCCGCCATGGTCGACGCCGGGGCGGAGGCGGGCGTACTCCACAAGCATGAGATCCACCTGATCGAGAACGTGTTCGAGCTCGATGCCAAGAACATCACCGCGGTGATGACGCCGCGCGACGACGTGACCTACCTCGGCCTGGACGAGTCCGCCGACAGCCTGCGCCGCAAGCTCGTCAGCCACCCGCATGCGCAATATCCCGTATGCGGCCATAACCTCGACGACGTGCTGGGCTATATCGATTCCGAAGACATCCTGCAGATGTTCCTGGCCGACGACTCCACCGGCGTGATCGGCAACATCGGCAATATCGGCAAGCACCACAACAAAAACGTGCTGGTGATCCCGGACACGTTGACGCTCACCGAATCGCTCACGCGCTTTCGCGAGATGCACCAGAGCTTCGGCGTGGTGATGAACGAATACGGGCTGGTGGTCGGCATCGTCACGCTCGACGATATCGTGGGCGCGCTGATGGGCAATATCATCTACTCCACCGAGGACGAACAGATCGTGCGGCGCGACGACAGCTCATGGCTGGTCGATGGCGTGACGCCGCTGGTGGACCTGAAGAAGGCGCTGGAACTGGATGATCTGCCCGGCGAGGATTACGTGGATACCGCCGCCGGGCTGGTGATCTATACGCTCAAGCGCATCCCGAAGAAATCGGAAGCCATCGAGGTGGCAGGCTATCGCTTCGAAGTGCTGGATATCGATCATCACAAGATCGATCAGCTGCTGGTGTCGCGCCTGCCGCCGGCGCAGCCGTTTCAGCCGTAAGCGCACGGCGGTAGCGCTCGACTGTGGCGGGCAGCTGGAACGCTACGATCCACGCGCCGACCACCACCACCGCCGCCGCCGCGGCCGCGCCCAGGCACAGCGGCGCCAGCCGCTCCGGCTCGTGCAGGGTGGCATACGCGGTGCCGAGCAGCACGATCCAGGCAAAGCCCAGCGCGCAGCCGGCCAGCACGTCGGAAAGCCAGTGCATGCCCAGATAGAGGCGCGACAGGCAGATCAGCGTCACGGCCACCGCGGTCAGGGCGACCACCGGCATGCGCACCCGCCAGGGCTGGCGCAGGCACAGCAGGAAGGCCAGGAAACCATAGGTCACCATGCTGCTGGTGGCATGGCCGCTGGGAAAGGAGAATGACTCCAGGCCACCGTAGATGCTGGCCGGGCGGCTACGCTCGAGCGCCAGCTTGAGCACCATCACGCAAGCGCGGGCGCCGACCAGCGCACCCACCCAATACGCCGCCGCCACCCAGGCACGGCGCCACGCCAGCCAGGCGAAGACGGTCACGCCCACGGCCACGGAAACGCGCGCGCCGCCCAGTTCGGTCAGGCCCACCATGACCGTATCCAGCCAGCCCTGCTGCCAGGTCCGCAACTGGGCGTACACCGCCTGGTCCACCTGTACCAGCGGTGCGCCCTCGACAATGGACTCGCCCAGCCACAGCAAGGCAGCGGCGCAAGCCAGCAAGAGGACGCCGCCCAGCGCCAGCAGCAGCAATTCCACGATATCGCGCTCCAGCATGCGCACCAGGCGCGGCCACTGGCCCGGGCGGGCCTGCAGTGCAAGGTGTCCGCGCAGGCGAGCGCTATCGAGGCGGCGCACCAGCGGCCGGATCACAAGCAACAGCCCGCGCACCAGGCATAACAGCAACAATGCGAACAAGGCGAGCAGGCCCACTACGCCCAGCGCGGTGGCCGGCGTAAGCCAGGGGGCGGAGGCGGGTTGCGCCAGGGCAAGCGTCTGAACGGGAGCAGCAACCATCGGATCAGCCTCCCGCTGCCATGCGTGCGATATTGGCCCGCGCGGGCACTTCGCAATCGGAGAAGGCCGGACTGAGGAATAGCTGGGGACGTTGCGCCAGCGCCTGCAGGAAAGCGATCCGGCGCTGCATGAAGCCAGCGTACAGGGCATCGCCGGCCAGCCCGGAGCGGTTGGCCAGCAGCGTCCGGTTCTCCTCGAACACGGCGCGGGTATAGGCATCGAAGTCCGCCGCCGGCGCTGCCAGGCGATAGAGATCGAGATCCAGCACCAGCGCAGATTCCGGCGTCGAGGCGCGATGTCCGCAGGTATCCATCACGATGCGCGCGGCCAGCGACATCGCCGCCGTATCGACGCCTTGCGCCATGGTCTCGATCAGCGCCGCCGAAGCGGCCTCGTTGTGCTCGCATCCCGGCACGTACACCGCGTCGTGGAACAGCACGGCAAGCGCCTGCGCCGGCGTCAGCGCAAGGCCGCGCGCCTGCGCCACCGCGAACATCTCCAGCACATGCCGGCGATCATGGTAGCGACGGTATGGCGCATCGTAGCAAGCCAGCACCTGCAGCACCGCCGCCCGCGGCAGGAAGTCCAGGCAGTCCAGCGCGGCGGGCCAGTCCGGCGCGAAGCGCGGCTGCGGGCCCTGCGGCGTATCCACGCTTTGGCTGAAGACATCCAGTGGCCGGACCCACAGCTGGGACCGGTCCCGCAGCGCCTCGTAGACCACCACCTGCGACAGGTCGGACTCGATGCGCCCGAGCCCGGCGATGGCATAGGCACCGCCCTTGTAGTGGCGGTATGGCATGCCTGGCAGGTAATCGTCCGGCGAGCCGGCGCTGGCCGGGGCTTGGGTGGAAGGCTGGGAATAATGCTGTGTCATGAGTGGCTGTTCGAAACGGAGCAGCGTCATGATAGTGCATCGAGATAGTCCACCGACTGCGCGGGGCCTGGCGTGCCAGCCCCGCGCCGGGGCGGGACTGGCTGGATTACTTGCGGTGCGTGCGCTGGCGCATCGCGCCGGGCTCAGCCATCTTCGGGTCCTTGTGAGAAACCTCCTGCACCTCGCTCTCCTTGCTGTGCCGTTTCTCGATCCGGATATTCGGCGATGGGCGCTTCGAATTGGAGTGAGCGTTCCGACTCATCTGGGGCCTCCATTCTGGTCGACGTGGCGGTTGCCACTTACTCAATATAGTGCGGCCAGCGCGCGATGCACGGCAGGTCAAAAATAGGCCCGCCACGCCTTGATGGCTTGCGACGGCGAACTCACCCGTTGCGGATGGATGCTCGGTGCGGTGACGCCGTAGCAGCTTTGTTTATCAGTGGGCTCCTCGCCTGCGCGGGTACCCCATGGATGGATGCGTGGTGGTTGTCTTCGCTAAGCATCGCCAGCGAATTGAACGTCCGTACGTTGTAGCGATGCTGTCGCATCACCAGTAGCATGCCGGTGCAGACGAACAGACCGAGGCCGACGATCACTATGCCGATGGTGCATTGAGCTTAATCAGCAGCGCGTACAGGGTTAACGTCAGCAGGACTGAGACATTCCCATTGAAGTTCTGCACGGCGATCGAGTGGCCTGCGGAGAGCGGCACGTGGCCGCGGTGCTGCAGCAGGGCGTTCATCGGCACCACGAAATAACCGGACATCCCGCCCACCACCGCCAGGAAGAGATAGGCGGTCGCCACATAGAGCGGCATGTGCAGCCCCGGCGCATCAAGCATGACGTCGGGTATGATGCCCTTGGTGCAGAAGGCCATCAGAGTGAGCACCGCGCTCGAAGGCCTCGACGAGACCAACCATCATCATTTGATGCCATGCCAGACTTTGGACAGAATTGCCTCGAGCGCCTGGCAATCCTCTTCGCTCAACTCGCGGGTAAGATGAGCACAAGCGCGCCAGAAGGTCGGCAAGGCCTGATTCAGCAGCATCCTGCCTTCATCGGTCAGTGCCAACTCAAGGCTGCGTCTATCGTCCTTGCGATGTTCGCGTGCAAGCAGGGCACGCGCCTCCAGCCAGTCCAGCAGACCGGTGGCCGAGGAACGGGTCACGCCAAAATAGTCCGCAATCACCGAGGGCGTGAGCGGCCCGACATCCAGCAGCCCGCGCTCGGCCAGCGAAAACAGTATCAACACGTCCAGCTTGTTCTCGGTGATGCCATGTTCGCGCAACTTTGCGTTGGCCACGCCCATCACGTCGTCGCTCAGCCAAAGCAACATCAGGCCAGCCGCAGCCTTCTTTCGGCTGGTGCCCCGCTCCGCGGTGGCAGCAAGCAGTTTCAAATGGGGTGCGATGGCTTGTTTGGCTTCGACGCGATGGGTGGTGTGGATCTCGTTCGTCATAGGGTTGGGCGGGCGGCCGCGTGCTGAGGAATCTGGTACGGGTGGCATATTGTGTGTTAATCGTATCAGACTCCGCATGGAAACTCCCATATCGGGACGCCGGGCCTATGCTCCGTCCGCGAAGGCGTCTCGCCTATCGGCAATATGCCCATACGCGCAGGCGCTACCGACTCTGTCGATGCCCCTGGCGCCATCCGAAAATGGGTCGCGTGGGCGCGCTTCGGCCGAGTTGCTCGCGTAGGCCTTTGCAACGCAAGCGGCGTTGCCGGGCAGCTCAGCTGCGTACGCCGGCGTCATGGCATTCACGAACATGCCGGATATGCAGAGTGTCGCGCAAGCGCAAAGGTATCGATTGACATAAGATTTCACTTCTTTCTCCAAGTCTTGAAAACAGGGTGCAACGGAATGCGCTGCCGGCGCGGAACTGCTATGCGTGCCCGCCAGCGCTGGATTCGGGGCGGCTGGCCAAGCCCCCCATGCAGAGGTATTTGATCTCCAGGTAATCATCCAAGCCGTGACGGGAGCCTTCCCTTCCCTGTCCCGACTCCTTGATGCCACCAAATGGCGCAACTTCCGTCGAGATCGCGGTCTCGTTGATGCCGATCATTCCCGCTTCGATGGCGCCTGCGACCCGCCGCACCCGTCCCAGGTCGCGGGTAGCGGCGGCTGCCCGTGCAAAGGCGGCTTGCTTCCGAGTTCATCCCGTGCATGACGCCGTTGCCGGTTCACCGCGGAGATATTCCTCGGCTTTTCCGCTACGTTTGATGTCGTCCCACTGCTGCGAGCTCAACTGGGGCATCTGAAAAGCCGGGCCAGGACGGCAATACCAGCCGGGGTTGTGGAGCCGACTCAGCAAGTCCATACGAGGCGTATCGAGATAGAGCCGCTCGGCGTCCAGGACGGCCTCGTCAGCCACGTGCATCGCCACGATGTCGGCGACCACTACGGTGCGCCCGCCGTCGATGTCGAGCAGGTTGCGCACGCTGCATTCAAATGAAGCCGGGCTCATGGTGACCCGCGGTGTTGAAATCCTGGTCCCGGGAACGAGAGCCAGGTCAGCCTCCACAGCTTCATTCACATGCGCCGGAAAATCGACCGCCGTGACGTTCATGCGACGGGCAAGCGCCGTCGACACCAGATTCACGGTGAACTCACCGCGCGCGCGAATGTTCCTGGCAGTGTCTTTCGGCATGCCATCGCGGATTCCGATGCCGACACAGAAGATGGGCGGGTCGCCCGACAACAGATTGAAGAATGAGAACGGCGCGACATTGATCGCCCCAGCCTCATCCATGGAGGAGATCCAGGCGATCGGCCTGGGCACGATGACAGTGGACAGCAACTTCTGCCGCGCAGCGCCGTCGAGTGCTTGCATGTCTATGTACATTGGGACTCAACCCTAAAGAATGGGGTGCCTGGGAAAACTCAGGATTTCGTCGTTGGGGTAGCCCCGGCAGCGGCACGCGCGTCGGCGAATGCACGGTCGCTGCGCTTGCAGCGGCAGCGGCCAATCTGATGCAGCTCGATCAGATTGCCCACCGGATCCCGCAGGAACAGCTGTTTCAACTCTGGGGCCGCCACGTTGTCGAGTTTCCAGAAGTCCACATTCATGCGCAGCAACTCCGCCTCCGTCGCGAGGATATCGCGCACCGCCAGCGCAACGTGGTTTTCGACCGGATCCTTGCCAGGTCCCTGTGCATAGGGCGAAGGACCGTCGCTGCCGAGCAGGTGGATCTGGCAGTCATTACCCATGTCAAGAAAGTAGCCGGGAATGCCGGGAATGCTCCAGCGCCCGGCATCCGTGTCCAGACCGAGTACGCCGCCATAGAAAGCGCCCATGGCTTCGACCTTGTCGATGGGCATACGTACCGCGTGATGATGAAGCTCGAGAATCTCAATAGCCATGTTTGGCTCCTCTGTCGAAAGTGAACTGGCAGGAATCGGCGCCACCTGACTTTGCATTCAGCGCCGCCTTCGATATATGATACGGTACACGTACTATATGTCAAGCGAAGTACATTCCAGTTGTCGATGTCCACTGGCGTTGACGCAGTTCAAGGAGATTTCATGCGCACCTTTGATCCAAGCACCATCCAACATATCGCCGAACAACTCGAGATGGCCGAGGCGAGCCACCAGCAGATTCCGCAGCTCTCAGCGAGCTATCCAGGGATGACTGTTGATGACAGCTATGCGATACAGAGTGCCTGGATCGCGCTCAAACGCGCCTCGGGCCGCCGGCCAATTGGCGCCAAGGTCGGCCTGACCTCCCGTGCGATGCAGGCAGCAGTTGGAATCGACGAACCGGATTTCGGCGTGTTATTGGATGACATGCTGCTGCCTGAAAACGCCGCGGTCCTTGCCAGCCGCTTCATCGAGCCGCGCGTGGAGGTCGAACTGGCGTTCGTGCTCGAGCGCGACCTTTGCGGCCCCGGCATCGGTGCCTGCCAGGTGCTGGACGCCACCGCCTATGTCATCCCGGCGCTCGAATTCATCGATGCGCGTATCCAGCGCGTCGACCCTGTCACCGGCAGAACACGCCGGGTCCGGGATACCATCGCCGACAACGCCGCCAATGCCGCCCTGATGCTCGGTGGCAATCCGATCCGACCAGGCTCCCTGGATCTCCGCTGGTGCGGGGCCTTGCTTAGCCGCAACGGGCTTATGGAGGAGACGGGAATTGCGGCGGGCGTGCTGAACCACCCTGCCAACGGGGTGGCGTGGCTGGCAAACCGTCTGGCCAGGGAAGGGCACAAACTGTCCGCGGGGGACATCGTCCTGTCGGGATCATTTACGCGCCCCTTGCTGCTCGCCGCAGGTGACGTCGTGCATGCCGATTTCGGCAGACTGGGAAGCTTGTCTTTCCACATGGCCTAGGCCCCGACTATTTTCGGTAGCTTGCGGCCGTGGCGTCATCGCACCCTTGCCACCTTCGCTGTGCGCGCCCGTGCGGTATCGATCCGCACTCCGACGCCAATCGGAGTGGGCGGACGCAAGGCAAGGTTGGCGTACCGGCGAAAAGGATCCGGCGAGCCTGAAGCCTCCCCTGCCCAGGCCCGCCCGATGAAGGCGCAACCAGAATGAGGAGGCGAGCGTCATCCGGGGCCGGCGCTGAATGATGCCCCCGAGTTACGTCCCCGAGAAGCCGTTCGACAAGCCATTGCAATGGATTGCCCCAAAGCAAAAACCCCACGACTCCGTGGGAATCGTGGGGTTTTGCGTACTGCTGGCGGAGAGGGTGGGATTCGAACCCACGGTACCGTCGCCGGTACGCCTGATTTCGAGTCAGGTACATTCGACCACTCTGCCACCTCTCCGGTAACTGGGTCGCTTGTCGCGAAGAACAAGATTATAGAGGAAACCTTGATGCGACCGCAAGCCCCTTGGTCGAAAATTTACGCCTCGGGCTCGAGCCGCGTCAGGCCGCCCAGATAAGGCTGCAGCGCGGCCGGCACCGTCAGCGAACCGTCTGCGTTCTGGTAGTTCTCGAGAATCGCCACCAGGGTGCGGCCCACGGCCAGGCCGGAGCCGTTGAGCGTGTGCAGCAGCTCGGGCTTGCCCTGTCCCGTGCGGAAGCGGGCCTGCATGCGGCGCGCCTGGAAGTCGCCCATGTTGGAGCAGGAACTGATCTCGCGGTAGGTGTTCTGCGCGGGAATCCACACCTCCAGGTCATAGGTCTTGGTGCTGCCGAAGCCCATGTCGCCGGTGCACAGCACGATGGTGCGGAACGGCAGGTCCAGCTTCTTCAGGATGGCTTCGGCGTGGCCGGTAAGCTGCTCCAGCGCGTCGAACGATTGCTCGGGCGGCACCACCTGCACGAGCTCGACCTTGTCGAACTGATGCTGGCGGATCATGCCGCGCGTGTCGCGGCCGTAGGAGCCGGCTTCGGAACGGAAGCAAGGCGTATGGGCGACGAAACGCAGCGGCAGCTCGTCGCCGGCCACGATGGCGTCGCGCACGATATTGGTCAGCGGCACCTCGGCGGTGGGGATCAGGTAGAAATTCTCGGTGCGCTCGCCCTCTTCGCTGCCGACCTTGCGCGGCACCTTGAACAGGTCTTCCTCGAACTTGGGCAACTGGCCGGTGCCGCGCATCGACGCGGCATTGACGATATAGGGCACGTACATCTCGGTGTAGCCGTGCTCGAGCGTGTGGGTGTCGAGCATCAGCTGCACCAGCGCCCGGTGCATGCGCGCAATGCCGCCGCGCAGCATGGCGAAGCGCGAACCCGTGACCTTGCTCGCGGTGTCGAAATCCAGCCCGAGGCGTTCGCCCACGTCGACGTGATCCTTGACCTCGAAGTCGAAGCTGCGCGGCGTGCCGACGCGGCGCACTTCCACGTTCTCGTTTTCGTCGCGGCCCACCGGCACGCTTTCATGCGGCAGGTTGGGAATGGCCAGCATGGTCTCGGAGAGCTGGGCCTGGATCTCGTCCAGGCGAACGGCCGAGGCCTTGAGCGCATCGCCGATGCCGCCGACTTCGGCCATCACCGCCGAGGCGTCCTCGCCCTTGCCCTTGAGCATGCCGATCTGCTTCGAGAGGCTGTTGCGGCGCGCCTGCAGTTCCTCGGTCTGGGTCTGCAGTTGCTTGCGCTCGGCTTCGAGTGCCTGGAAGGCCGCTACGTCGAGTTGGAATCCGCGCGTGGCAAGGCGTTGCGCCACGGCGTCGATGTCTTTGCGGAACAGCTGGATGTCTAGCATGTTGCGTGTGAGGGGGAGGTGCATGGGCCGGCGAGATGCCGGCGGACCGGCCATTTTACTGCACCGGGCGGGATGGGCGCCGATAAGGCGGGTGAGGAACAGAGCAATGGATCGGCCGCTGTCTGGGCAAACGCCCGCGGCCGGCGCAGCCGGGGTGCGCTACTTCGCGCCGTCGTCCCCGCCGCCGCCCTTCCCCGCGCCCTTGCCGCCCTGCTGGCGATGCCATTGCGCATCGAGATCCCGCAGGTGGCGCAGTTTGTCGCCGATCTTGCCTTCCAGCCCGCGTGGTGTGGGCTGGTACCAGCCCTGGCGCTTGAGGTCGTCGGGGAAGTAATGCTCGCCGGCGGCATAGGCCTCGGGCTCGTCGTGCGCGTAGCGGTAGGCGTGGCCGTAGCCCAGTTCCTTCATCAGCCTGGTCGGGGCATTGCGCAGGTGCACCGGCACGCCGCGCGACTTGTCTTTCGCCACGAAGGCGCGCGCGGCGTTGTAGGCGTTGTAGCCCGCATTGGACTTGGGCGCCACCGCCAGGTAGATCAGGGCCTGCGCCAGCGCGAGTTCGCCCTCGGGCGAGCCCAGCCGCTCGTAGGTCTCGGCGGCATCGAGCGTGATGCGGGCGGCACGCGGGTCGGCCAGGCCGATGTCTTCCCAGGCCATGCGCACGATGCGGCGCGCCAGGTAGCGCGGATCGGCGCCGCCGTCGAGCATGCGGCAGAACCAGTACAGCGTGGCGTCGGGGTCGGAGCCGCGCACCGATTTATGCAGCGCGCTGATCTGGTCGTAGAAAGCGTCGCCCCCCTTGTCGAAGCGGCGCAGGTTCTCCGACAGCGCGCTGCCGAGCAGCGCGGTATCGATGGCGGCGGCACCGGCGTTGCGCGCGGCGCGCGCCACGATCTCGATATTGTTGAGCAGCTTGCGGCCATCGCCGTCGGCCGAGGCCACGGTCAGCTGCAGCGCCTCGTCTTCCCATTGCAGGCCGCCCAGCTCCTCGCTGGCACGCCGCGCCAGCTGGGTCAGCTCGGCGTCGTCCAGGCTCTTGAGCACGTACACCGCGGCGCGCGACAGCAAGGCGCCGTTGACCTCGAAGGACGGGTTCTCGGTGGTGGCGCCGATAAAGGTGAACAGGCCGCTTTCCACGTGCGGCAGGAAGGCATCCTGCTGGCTCTTGTTGAAGCGATGCACCTCGTCCACGAAGACCAGCGTGCGGCGGCCATGGGCGCGGTATTGCTCGGCGCGCTCCACCGCTTCGCGGATGTCCTTGACGCCCGACAGCACCGCCGACAGCGCGATGAACTCGGCGTCGAAGGCGTTCGCCATCAGCCGCGCCAGCGTGGTCTTGCCCACGCCCGGCGGGCCCCACAGGATCATGGAGTGCGGCTCGCCGGACGCGAACGCCACCCGCAGCGGCTTGCCGGCGCCAAGCAGGTGTTGCTGGCCGATCACCTCGTCGATATTGCGCGGACGCAGGCGCTCGGCCAGGGGTTGTTGGGAACGATCAGGAGGTTCGGAAAACAGCGTGTCCGCCACGGTAATCAGGCCTTTATGTCGGGGCAGGCGCGCACGGAGCGATCCGCTGCGCCTCGGAACCCGACAGTGTAGACCATCGCGCGGGCCGGGCCGGGCCGGGCCGGGCGGGCGGGCCCGCGCTGCCGCCCTACTGCGCGGCGCGCTCGTTGCGCATGAAGGCGTCCAGCACGCCGGCACGCTCGCCGCCCGCACGGTTGCGCCATGCCGTCACCGCTCCCGCGGGCGCGGCGCCGCAGGCAGGGAGGGCGAGCGGCAGGCCGCTGCGCAACAGCTGGGGCCGCATTTCAGGGAAGCAAACAGAGCGGCTGTGCTTGGGGGTCTTGCAATAATGAAGGCATGTGAAACCGTGGCGATACGGCCTTGGTCCTCCGAAACAGGCCGGTAGGAAAAAGGCAATCAGGCTGCCAGCGCCGGCGTGCGCTCAGCCGCGCCCGAACGCCACCACATCGTCGACTTCGACGCGAATGCCGATGTGCTCGCCGACGGCGTGATCATGGTGCGAGGGCACCAGCGACAGCACGCGCCCGCCGCCGGCCAGGCGCAGCGTGTACAGGATCTCGGCGCCCCGGAAGGCCTTGTTGAGTATCTCTGCCCGCAGCGGGCTCGCATCGTCATGGACGATATCGTCGGGACGGATCAGCACGTCGACGTCGACGGTGGCGGGCGGCATGCCCAGCGCTTCGCGGCTGTGCAGCGTGCCGAGTTCCAGTGCGACCGCGTGCGGGCTTTCGAGGCGGCCCGGCATCAGCACACCCTGGCCGATGAAATCCGCGACGACGCGCGTGGCCGGGCGGTGATAGAGATTGTGGGCGCTATCCCACTGCTCGATCGCCCCGGCGTGCATCACGCCGATTTCATCGGCCATGGCAAAGGCCTCGTACTGATCATGCGTGACCAGGATGGCGGTGGTGCCTTGCGCCTTGAGGATGGCGCGGACTTCCAGGCTCAAGCGCTCGCGCAGGTCGACGTCGAGATTCGAGAACGGTTCGTCGAGCAGCAGCAGCTCCGGACGCGGCGCCAGGGCGCGTGCCAGCGCCACCCGCTGTTGCTGGCCGCCGGACAGTTCATGCGGGAACTTGCCACCGCTGCCAGCCAGGCCCACCAGCGCCAGCATTTCCCCGACCCGCGCGGCGCGCTCGCCACGGCGCGCGGCATGCAGCCCGAAGCCGACGTTGTCGGCCACGCTGAGGTGCGGGAACAGGGCGTAGTCCTGGAACACCATGCCGATGCGCCGATGCTCGGGCGCCACGGCGAAGCCCGGCGACGACATCACCGCCCCGTCCAGCAGGATACGGCCTTCGCGCAGCGGCTCGAAGCCGGCGATGGCGCGCAGCACGGTGGTCTTGCCGCAGCCGCTGGGGCCGAGCAGGCAGGCGATGCTGCCGCGCGCCAGGGTGAAGGACAGGCCGTTGACGACGGACTGGCTGCCAAAGCCATGATGGATGCGATCGACCTCGATCAGCGTATCGGATCGCGTTTGCATGGACGGACTGGAATGGGGATAGCCTCGCATGGCCAGCATTATAGGGAGAGCCGGCCCGTGCGTGTCGCGCGCCGCCGCCGGCCCGCTGCCACCCGTTGCTAGAATGCTGTGCATGCCTGCCGGCGCACGCGGACCAACGCACGCGGCCGGCTAACGTGCTGCGGCGCTCCGGCGCTCCAGCACCCTCACCCAGACGTTCCAGCCACCACCGCATGAGCCTGCTTCGCCCAAGCCGTACCCGCAGTTTGCCCCCGCTGGCCCTGGTCGCCGGCCTCGCCGCGCTGTTGATCGCGCTGCCGATTGCGCAAGTGGCCGGCAGCCTGCTCGCGCCCAGCGGCGACACCTGGCGCCACCTTGCCGATACGGTGCTGGCGGAGTACGTCGGCAATACGCTCTGGCTGCTCGCGGGCGTATGTGCCGGCGTGCTGGTGCTTGGCGTGCCCACCGCCTGGCTGGTCAGCACCTACCGCTTTGCCGGACGTGCCTGGCTGGAATGGGCGCTGGTGCTGCCGCTGGCGATGCCGGCCTACGTGATCGCCTACGCCTATACGGACGCGCTGCAGTTCGCCGGCCCGGTGCAAAGCTGGCTGCGCGAGGTGACCGGCTGGCGCGCCCGCGAGTACTGGTTCCCCGATATCCGCTCGCTGGGCGGCGCCATCGTGCTGTTCACGCTGGTGCTGTATCCCTATGTCTACCTGACCGCGCGCGCGGCCTTCCTGCAGCAGACCCTGAACACGCTGGAGGCGGCGCGCCTGCTGGGCCATGGCACCTGGGGCAGCGTCTGGCGCGTGATGCTGCCGCTGGCGCGCCCCGGCATCGTGGCCGGCACGGCGCTGGCGCTGATGGAGACGCTGGCCGATTTCGGCACCGTGGCCTACTTCGGCATCCCGACCTTCTCCACCGGCATCTACCGCGCCTGGTTCTCGCTGGGCGACAAGAACGCCGCGGCCCAGTTGTCGGCCTGCATGCTGGTGTTCGTGATCGGCATCCTGCTGGCGGAGCGTGCCAGCCGGGGACGCGCGCGCGTGCATGGCGGCCAGCGCCGCGCCCCGGCCTACCGCCTGCACGGCTGGCGGGCCGCGCTGGCGCTGCTGGCGTGCGCGCTGCCCGTGCTGCTGGGTTTTGCCGTCCCGGCGCTGATGCTGTGCAAGATGGCGCTGTCCGAGGGCGACGCGCAGTTTGGCCCGCGCTTCATCGGGCTGGTGCGCAACAGCTTCCTGCTGGCCAGCGTCACCGCGCTGGTGGCCGTGCTGGCAGCGCTGGTGATCGGCTACGCCGGGCGCGGCATGGCGGCAGGCCGGGGCTGGCTGCTGCGCGCGCTGACGCGGGTATGCGGGATGGGCTATGCGCTGCCCGGCTCGGTGGTCGCGGTGGGGGTGCTGGTGCCGGTGGCGCGGCTGGACAATGTCCTGTCGTCCTGGCTGCAACAGCACATGGGATTGTCGGTCGGGCTGCTGCTGACCGGCGGCGTCGCCGCGCTGGTCTATGCCTACCTGGTGCGCTTTCTCGGCGTAGCGCTGCAAACCGTCAACGCCGGCCTGGGCAAGATCACGCCAGGCATGGACGCCGCAGCGCGCAGCCTGGGCCACGGCCCCGCCGCCACGCTGCGGCGCGTGCATCTGCCCATGCTGCGCGGCAGCCTGCTGACTGCTGCGCTGATCGTCTTCGTCGACGTCATGAAGGAATTGCCCGCCACCTTCGTGATGCGGCCGTTCAACTTCGATACGCTGGCCGTGCAGGCCTACAACCTGGCCTCGGACGAGCGCCTGGCCGAAGCTGCCACGGCGTCGCTGGTGATCGTCGCCGTGGGGCTGCTGCCGGTCATCCTGCTGTCGCGTTCGATCCGGCGGGATGCGCGGCGGTAGCGCGCAAGACCGCGCGGCGGCATTTTTTAGCCCTAAAGTTTTCCCGCCGGCTGCCGATATATCCCTAGCCCGAAGCTGCGCCCCCGCACGCACGCCCCGATGCGCGCGTGCCAGACCGGCCCGCCCCCCGCCGCGGGCCCGCTTCGCGCCGCATCTTGACTGTGCCGGACGCAACCTCGCCCGGCATTCGTTCGCAGCGTCTCCAGGGAGTGTTATGCAGCTTCGTTATCGAATGCTCGTATTCAAGCTGAACCGGATGAGCCGGCAGGACCGGATCAGCGCGGTGGAAGAAATCGCCCTTGCGGGCCAATTGGCGGAACAGCTGGAAAAACCCGGCATGGTCGAGCGCCTGGTGGCGGATCTTTTCGACCACGAGAATGCCCATGTCAGGCGCATCGCACTCAACGCGGTGCGGCGCGCGCACGGCTATCGCCAGACCGACCTGACGCAGGCCCTGCTGCGCAAGCTGCTGGATCCGGATCCATGGCTGCGGCACGACGCCGCCTGGATCCTGCACGAAGCGGACCTGGACAGCCCGCAGATCCGCGCCATGCTGCGCCAGTTGGCCGGCCCGGTGATGCTGCCCTATGACCAGGCGCGCGCCCGCGCCAATCCGTCCGATGCCCTGCTGCAGGCCCAGGTGCGCGCACGGCAGACGCTCGATGTGCTGCTGGCCCGCCAGACCGCCAAGGGCGTCGTCGCCAAGCTGCCCTATGCCAGCGGCACAGTGGGCCACACGCACATGCGCCGGCGCGAAACACTCAAGCTGATGTTCGAGCGCCACAAGGAGCGGGGCGCAAAGATGCGTTTCAAGCTCCTCGAAGCCGGGGGGAACAAGGCTTCTCCGATGGCCGGCGCCAAGCCAGGGAGCGCGCCCAAGCCATAGCGGCGGCGAGCGCCGCCATGCTGGAAAAAAGCCATCGGCTCCGCTTGCCGTGGCGCCTCGGCAAGCGCGATCAATGGCATTCCGCGGACCGGACCGCGCTTACTTGTAGCCAGCCTTGTCCGCCAGCTTTTGCGCCTGCGGCTGGTACTTGCCCAACTCCGCGATATTGATCTTGTCCGCCTTGAAGCTGCCCATGGCTTCCAGCGCCGGATTGCTGATCTTCACGCTTTCCACCACCGGCCACTCGTTGTTGCCGTCGGCAAAATAGCGCTGCGCGTCATCACTCGCCAGGTATTCCAGGAACTTGCGGGCCGACTCCTTGTTGGGCGCGTGCTTGAGCATGCCGCCGCCGGAGATGTTCATGTGCACGCCCTGGCTGGCCTGGTTGGGCCACAGGATGCCGAGCTTGTCCGCCAACGCCTTGTCCTCGGGCTTGGCCGACTTGAAGATGCGGGCAATGTAGTACGTATTGGCGACCGCGATGTCGCACTCGCCAGCAGCCACCGCCTTGAGCTGGTCGGTATCGCCGCCCTTGGGCGCGCGCGCCAGGTTGGCCACCACGCCGCGCGCCCATTGCTCGGTCTTGGCCTCGCCATCGTGGGCGATCAGGCTGGACATCAGCGACAGGTTGTAGACGTGCCCGCTGGAGCGGATGCACAGCTTGCCTTTCCACTTCGGATCGGCGAGGTCTTCATAGCCCTTGATATCGCCGGGCTTGACCGCCGCCTTGTTGTAGGCGATCACGCGCGCCCGCGCCGAGAAGCCGAACCACTCGCCGTTGGGATCGCGGTAGTTGGCGGGAATGCGCGAGTCCAGCACGCCCGACTTGAGCGGCGCGAACACGCCCGCCTGCTGGGCCCGCCACAGGCGGCCGATGTCGACGGTGATGAACACGTCGGCCGGGCTGTTGGCGCCCTCGCTCCTGATCCGCTCCAGCAGCGGGTCCTCCTGGCCTTCGATGCGGTTGATCCTGATGCCGGTCTGCTTCGTGAAATTGGCGTAGAGCGCTTCGTCGGTCTGGTAATGGCGCGCGGTGTAAAGGTTCAGCACCTTTTCCTGGGCAGCCGCGGCGAGCGGCAGCGCCAGCACGGCAAGCGCGGCGGCACGCGGCAGCAGGTGACGGAATACGGTCATGACTCTCCCCCCTCAAGGATTTTTCTGATCAGCCCCGAAGACGCCATCGCGGCATCTCGGCAGCACAAGAAGGGAACAATAATCATTCCCGTTTCGGAGGTCAAGTTACAACACTGTTATTTTTCGTGCCGCCACACGGGAATCGCAAAAACGATTAAAACAGCACACCGGGATAACGGGGACATGAATGCGGCGCGGGCGCCGCCGGGCCACGTGCGCTCGCCCCCCCCCCCGGCCATCGCATTGCGATCAATCGCCGGCGGCGCGGTCCGCCAGGGTCTTCATGGCATCGGCCGGCAGCGGACCATGGCAGGTCCGCTCTCCACCGGCTTTGCCGAGCACCAGCCACACCTTGCCGGGGGAGCCGGCCGGATGCAGCAGCCAGGCGGGCCCGCGGCCGCTGCCGGCCGGCGGCAAGTCTTGCAGCACACCGCTGCCGACCGATTGCAGCAGCACGGCGCAATCGTTGGCGGGAGCCTTGGTGGCGGCCAGGAAATCCGGATTGGCAAGCACCTCCGGCAAGGCCGTATCGGAGGCGCGCAGGAAGGCATCCACGTCGAAATGCCGGCTGGCGCCGGTCTGGCCCGCACAGGCGGCGAGCAGCACGGCCGCGGCAAGGACAACAGAAGCGCGGCCGGCGCGCCGGGCCCTCTGGCGTATGGGAGCGAGGTGCATGGGCGGCCTCATTGCTTCATCACATCGGCGCCCTTGGGCACCGTGAAACGGAAGGTGTCGGCGGGAAGCGCGGGATTCTTCTGCATCGCGGTGAAGGTCAGCAGGGTGGTATTGCCAAACGCGTCGCGCAGTTCCATCGCCTCCAGGTTACCGCCCTTGAAGCCGATGCCGATGCGCTCGAACTGGGTGTCCTTCGCCTTGGGGGTCAGCTCGAGCCACTCCACGCCATCGCGCACGGGGCCGTTCTTGACCACGAAATTCTTCTCGAGGTCATTGCTGCCGAACAGGATCGCGGCCGGGCTGGAGCCCAGCGCGCCGTCGAGCTTGCGCTCGGTCACCTGGTTCAGGTCCTTGTCATAGATGTACAGCGTCTGCCCGTCGGCCTGCAGCAGCTGGTCGTAAGGCTTGATGTAGCGCCAGGTGAACTTGCCCGGGCGCGAGAAGGCGAAGGTGCCGCTGGAGGTGCCAGCCACCTTGAGGCTATCGCCCTGTCCCTTGACCTGGCGCTGGGTGAACTCGCCCCGGGCGCTCTTGACGCTGGCCACGAAGGACTGGAGCTGGTCGGTGGCGGCTGCCATGGCCGCGGGTGCCGCCAGCGACAGCATGGCCACCGCGGCACATGCCGACACGATAATGCGGTTTCGCATGGGTTTTTCCTTGCTGGGTGGAGGGGCGCAGCCGCCAGGGCGGCTGCGCTGCCTGTCCGGTTAGAGCGGCGGGCGGGTGCAGGATTCCGCAACCATGTGCTTCGCGCGTAACAGCATGTTACGCGCCGCCGCTCATTCTTCCTCGCGGGTGGGGCCGGCCGGGCTCAGGATGTCGCGGTTGCCGTTGCCGGACATGGCGGATACCAGCCCCGCCTTTTCCATATCCTCGAGCAGCCGCGCGGCGCGGTTGTAGCCGATGCGCAGGTGTCGCTGCACCAGGGAAATCGATGCGCGGCGGTTCTTCAGGACCACCTCGACGGCCTGGTCGTAGAGTGGATCGGCCTCGCCGCCACCGCCACCGATGCCGGCGCCACCGCCCATGCCGTCGCTGCCCATGTCGCCCTCGGCCACGCCGCCTTCGAGGATGCCCTCGATATAGTTGGTCTCGCCGCCTTCCTTGAGTTTCTCGACCACGCGGTGCACTTCGTCATCGGAGACGAAGGCACCGTGGACGCGGATCGGCAGGCCGGTGCCAGGCGCCAGGTAGAGCATGTCGCCCATGCCCAGCAGCGCCTCCGCGCCCTGCTGGTCGAGGATGGTGCGCGAATCGATCTTGCTGCTGACCTGGAAGGCGATGCGGGTCGGCACATTGGCCTTGATCAGGCCGGTAATGACGTCGACCGACGGCCGCTGCGTGGCCAGCACCAGGTGGATGCCGGCGGCGCGCGCCTTCTGCGCGATGCGCGCGATCAGCTCTTCCACCTTCTTGCCCACCACCATCATCAGGTCGGCCAGCTCGTCGATGACGATCACGATCATCGGCACCTTCTCGAGCGGCTCGGGCGCGTCCGGGGTCAGGCTGAAGGGGTTGGGTATCTTCTCCTCGCGCGCGGCGGCTTCGTCGATCTTCTTGTTGTAGCCGGCCAGGTTGCGCACACCCAGCTTGCTCATCAGCTTGTAGCGCCGCTCCATCTCGCCGACCGCCCAGTTCAGGGCGTTGCCGGCCTGGCGCATATCGGTCACCACCGGGCACAGCAGGTGCGGGATGCCTTCGTAGACGCTCATCTCGAGCATCTTGGGATCGATCAGGATCAGCCGCACCTGTTCGGCCTTGGCCTTGTACAGCAGCGACAGGATCATGGCGTTGATGCCCACCGACTTGCCGGAACCGGTGGTGCCGGCCACCATGCAGTGCGGCATCTTGGCGAGATCCGCCACCATCGGCTTGCCGGCGATGTCCTTGCCCAGCGCCATGGTGAGGCTGGACGCGCTCTCGTTGTAGACCTGCGAGCCGAGGATTTCCGACAGCCGCACCGTCTGGCGCTTGGGATTGGGCAGTTCCAGCCCCATGTAGACCTTGCCCGGAATGGTTTCCACCACGCGGATGGAGACCAGCGACAGGGACCGCGCCAGGTCGCGCGCCAGGTTGACCACCTGGCTGCCCTTGACGCCGGTGGCCGGCTCGATTTCGTAGCGGGTGATGACCGGGCCCGGATAGGCCGCCACCACCTTGACCTCGACACCGAAGTCCTTGAGTTTCTTCTCGATCAGGCGCGAGGTGAATTCCAGGGTTTCCGCGCTGACGGTTTCCTGGTGCGCCGGAATCGGGTCCAGCAGCGCCAGCGGCGGCAGGTCGGAATCCTGGATATCGGCGAACAGCGGCTGCTGCTTCTCGCGCTCCACCCGCTCGTGCTTGGGCACGGCCTGGGGCCGCACGATCTGCACCGGCGCCGCCTCCTCGATCTTGACCCGCTGCACTTCCACGGTTTCGGTGCGCACCACCTTGGCCGCCTCGCCGATGATGCGGTCCTGCTTGCTCTCGCGGCGCGCCTTGAAACCGAGGAAGAGGTTCTCGACGAAACCGCCCACGTGCTCGGCCACCGACAGCCAGGAAAAGTGGAAGAACAGCGACAGGCCGATCGCCAGGGTCAGCAGCAGCAGCAAGGTGGCGCCGGTGAAACCCAGCGCCATCTGCATCCACCCGCCCAGCAGGTCGCCCAGCACGCCGCCGGGAGCGCGCGGCAGCGCCGAGCGCAGCGGATACATGCGAATGGCTTCCAGGCCCATGCTGGCAGTCAGCGACAGGCCGAAGCCGATCCAGCTCACCACCAGCCCCTGGCGCGCCTCGCTGGTACGTTCGGGCAGTTCGGCGGTCAGTGCGCGCCAGCCGCGCCAGCAGCGCCGCACCAGCAGCACCGCCCACCAGTAGGCGGAAAAGCCGAAGATGAAGAACAGCACGTCGGCCAGCCAGGCGCCGACGCGGCCGCCCAGGTTGTGGATGTCGGCCACCTGGTTGGCGTGCGACCAGCCGGGGTCCGCCTTGCTGTAGCTGGCCAGGATGCAGAGGAAGGCCAGTGTGACAGCCAGCAACAGGAACCAGCGCACCTCGCCCAGCAGCTTGCCGATGCGGGAGGGCAAGGCGGAAGGATCGGTACGTGTTGTGGTAGAAGCTCGGGCCATGCCTGGTCGGGGTCGCGGTCTGGGGTTGTAGTGCCGGTCATTTTAACCTTGGGCGGGGCTATCGCTCCCATTGGAATTTGCAACAGTGAGCAAACGCCGGTCCACTTATAATGCTGGTTTCGATTCACGCTAGTGCGCATCAAGGCGCACCAGCCACAGGAAAGCATCATGGCCAAACACGCAAAAGTGCTGATTCTCGGTTCCGGCCCCGCCGGCTATACCGCCGCCGTCTACGCGGCCCGCGCCAACCTCCAGCCGGTGCTGATCACCGGCCTGGCCCAGGGTGGCCAGCTGATGACCACCACCGACGTGGAGAACTGGCCAGCCGATGCCAACGGCGTGCAGGGCCCTGAGCTGATGCAGCGTTTCCTGGAGCATGCCGAGCGCTTCAACACCGAAATCATCTTCGATCACATCCATACCGCCAAGCTGACCGAGCGCCCGATCCGCCTGGTCGGCGATGCCGGCGAGTACACCTGCGACTCGCTGATCATCGCCACCGGCGCCTCGGCCCAGTACCTCGGCCTGCCGTCGGAAGAACTGTTCATGGGCCGCGGCGTGTCGGCCTGCGCCACCTGCGACGGTTTCTTCTACAAGAACCAGGAAGTGGCGGTGGTCGGCGGCGGCAATACCGCGGTGGAAGAAGCACTCTACCTGTCGCATATCGCCAGCAAGGTCACCCTGATCCACCGCCGCGACAAGTTCCGCGCCGAGCCGATCCTGGTCGACCGCCTGCTCCAGCGCGTGAAGGAAGGGCGCATCGAAATCCGCTACAACACCGTGCTGGATGAGGTGGTGGGCGACGATTCGGGCGTGACCGGCATCAAGGTGCGCGATGCCCAGGGCGACAAGGCCGAAGAAATCAAGCTGGCGGGCGTGTTCATCGCCATCGGCCACAAGCCCAATACCGACCTGTTCGCCGGCCAGCTCGACATGCACAACGGTTATATCGTGACCAAGACCGGCCTGGCCGGCGATGCCACCGCCACCAGCATTCCGGGCGTGTTCGCCGCCGGCGACGTGCAGGACCACATCTACCGCCAGGCCATCACCAGCGCCGGCACCGGCTGCATGGCGGCACTGGATGCGCAGCGCTTTGTGGAGGCGCTGCAGTAAGGCAATGGCGCGGCAAGGGTCGGGCCACGCCCTTCCCGCACGCGGCCCGATGCCGGTGATGCTGCGCAACAGCATCACCGGCGCTGGCAGGGCACCGCCCCGGTGCCTGGCATGATGCCACGCAAACTATCCGGGCCGCGCCCGCGGTACCCCTCCCCTGCGCCCCACCCTATAATCACGCCGAGCACCCCAGAGACGAGACCCTCATGACGCACGGCGCCAAAAAGCCCGCCAGCCCGCCCAAGCGCTTCGGCCTGACCGACCTGTCCGGCCTGCGCGACTCCCTCAAGGCCGATACCGAGCGGCGCGAAGCCGAACGCCGCGAGGCCGAAGCCGCCGCGCAACGCGCGCGCGAGGAAGCCGACGTCTTCCGCAGCAGCGTGGGCAACGTCAACACGCTGCGCGACCGCAACCGCGTCGCCCCCCCGCCCAGGCATCCCGCGCCCGTACCGGTGCAAACCCAGCTCGACGACAAGGCAGTGCTGGCGGCGTCGCTTTCCGACGAATTCGACGTCGAGAACCTGCTGGACACCGATGAGACGTTGTCGTTCCGCCGTCCCGGCATCGGCATGGACGTGGTCAAGAAGCTGCGCCGCGGCGAATGGGTGCCGCAGGACAAGATCGACCTGCACGGCCTGCGCAGCGAAGAAGCACGCGAGGCGCTGGCCGAGTTCGTACGGCGTTCGGTCAAGCGCGGCGTGCGCTGCGTGCGCGTGATCCACGGCAAGGGCAACGGCTCCCCGGACAAGACACCGGTGCTCAAGGGCAAGGTGCGCAGCTGGCTGGTACAGAAGGAGGAAGTGCTGGCCTTCGTGCAGGCGCGTGGCGCCGAGGGCGGCGCCGGGGCGCTGATGGTATTGCTGCGCCAGCCGCACGCCTGAACGCGCGCAACCATGCATTTGCCGCTCGATCTCCTGATGGGGCGGTTGCCCCTGATCCTGCACGTCATGGAAATCACGGGCGTGCTCGCCTTCGCCATCTCCGGCGTGGTCGATGCGCGCAAGCAGCGTTTCGATGCCGTGGGGACCTTCGTGGTGGCGTTTGCCACGGCCTTCGGCGGCGGCACGGTGCGCGATGTGCTGCTGGATCGCCGGCCCTTCTACTGGGTCGACCACGAGGGCTACGTGATCCTGATCTTCGCGATGTCGCTGGGGGCCTCGTTCGTGCTCCGCGTGGTCAGCCGGGTGGCGTCGGAGCGCGTCATGATCGGAGCCGATGCGATCGGCCTCGGCCTGTTCTCGGTCACCGGGACCTCGCTCGCGCTGGTGGCGCAGATGACGCCGACCGTGGCGGTCATGATGGGCATCATCTCGTCGGTGTTCGGCGGCGTGGTGCGCGACGTGCTGTGCAACGAGGTACCGATGATCCTGCGCGACCGCTCGCCTTATGCGACCTGCGCCTTCGTCGGCTGCTGGGTCTATGTTGGCCTGACCTGGCTGCAGGCCGAGCAGGAACTGGCCCTGCTCGCGGGCGCCGTCACCATCGTGGCGACGCGCCTGCTATCGGTGCGCTTCGACTGGAAGCTGCCCAGCTGAGCCAGGCAGGCGGCCACGGGCAATCCTGGCACCCCGTGCGCGGCAGCGCCGGGGTTGCCCGCCGGCGTCAGACTGCGGCTTCGTCCTGTTCGCCGGTACGGATGCGGATCACGCGCTCGATCTCGGTGACGAAGATCTTGCCGTCGCCGATCTTGCCGGTGTGCGCGGCCTTGACGATGGCGTCGAGCACGGTATCGAGCTGGTTCTCGGCCACGACGACCTCGATCTTGATCTTGGGCAGGAAATCGACCACATACTCGGCACCGCGATACAGCTCGGTATGCCCCTTCTGGCGGCCAAAGCCCTTCACCTCGGTCACCGTCAGCCCGGTCACGCCCACGTCAGCCAGCGCCTCGCGTACTTCGTCCAGCTTGAACGGTTTGATGATGGCGGTAATCTGCTTCATGTTGGCCCCTTGTATAGTCGTTGGTTAGTGAAGGATTTTAGCCTGCCCGTCCGCCCGCCGGGTTGGCTGCCGCGCCACGGCCGGCGGGCCGCGCAAAGGGCCCTGGTGACGCGGTGCAGCACCCGTCCGTTTCCGGTAGACTCGGCCGGTGGACAAACGATGAGTCAATCTAAGTCAATCTAGCTTGATGCAACCTGAATCTTGCAAGCCGGGACCGGAACACCCTGCCGCAACCACCCCGGCGGCGGCTTCGGCAAAAGGCGAACAGGAACCCTGGCGGATGGAGAATTATCGCACGCAGATCGTTTTCGATCTGGCCGAGTTGCCGGCGCCCGACTGGGATGCGCTGGTGGCTGCCCAGCCGGGCGCCACGCCGTTCCTGCGGCACGCCTTCCTGCATGCCCTGCACGCCAGCGGCAGCGCCTGCGACGAAACCGGCTGGAGCCCGCGCTACCTGACGCTGTGGGCGGCGCGCGACGCCGGTGCCGCAGGCCAGGGCGAGCGCCTGGCGGCGGCCATGCCACTGTATGCGAAATCGCACTCCTATGGGGAATACGTCTTCGACTGGGCGTGGGCCGACGCCTATGCCCAGCACCATCTGCCCTATTACCCGAAGCTGCTGTCCGCGATTCCCTTCACGCCGGTCCAGGGCGCGCGGCTGCTGGCTGAGAACGAGCACGCACGCCGCCACCTGCTGCAATGCGCGCTGGCCCTGGCGGAGCAGAGCCAGTTGTCCTCGCTGCATGTGCTCTTTCCCGATCAGGGCGAAGCCGCGCAGATGGAAGACGCCGGCATGCTGATACGCCGTGGCGTGCAGTTCCACTGGACCAATCCCGGCTATGACAGCTTCGAGGCCTTCCTCGCCACGCTGTCGCAAAAGAAACGCAAGAACATCCGGGCGGAGCGGCGCCGCGTGGCGGAGGCCGGCATCGGCTTGCGCCAGCTCCGCGGCGCGGAGATCGGCGAGGCAGACTGGCGCTTCTTCCACCGCTGCTATCGCCAGACCTACCGCGAACACCATTCCACGCCCTACCTGAATCTGGACTTCTTCCAGCGCATCGGCGCCGCCATGCCCGAGAACCTGCTGCTGGTCGTGGCCGAGCGGGCCGGCCAGCCGATCGCGGCCTCGCTGGTGGTCTATGATGCCGATCCGGCGCGCAGCACCCTGTTCGGGCGCTACTGGGGCGCGCTCGAGCACCACCCCTGCCTGCATTTCGAGACGGCCTATTACCAGCCGCTGGAATTCTGCATCGCCCAGGGCATCCGCACCTTCGAGGGCGGCGCCCAGGGCGAGCACAAGATGGCCCGTGGATTCCTGCCGGTGGCGACGCGCTCGGCCCACTGGCTGGCGCATCCCGCCTTCGCCGACGCCGTCGAGCGCTTCCTGGAGCGCGAGCGCCAGGGCATCGATGCCTACCTGGACGAACTCAACGACCGCACGCCGTTCGCCCGCGGCTAGGACCGGCCGGGCGCATCAGCGCCACATGCGCCGCAGCGTGTTGTCGCCCAGCATGTAGTGGTGGAACAGCGCGGCGACGGCATGCAGGCCGATCACCGTGTAAAAGGCCGTGCCCAGCGTGCCGTGGATGTCCTCGAGGGTTTCCTTCAGGTCCCGGCTGGCCGCCACCAGCGACGGCAGCTCGACGCCGAGCCCCGGCACCGTCACAAGGTGGCCGCCCGCGTTGAGGGCCAGCAGGCCCAGCACGGGCTGCACGAAGATGAACAGATAAAGCAAAAGATGCATGGCACTGCCGAGCCATTGCATCCAGCCCGGGCCGGGTTCTGGCGCCGGGGCGCCACGTACCAGGCGCCACAACAGCCGCGGCACCGCCAGCACCAGCACCAGCGCGCCGGCCCACGTGTGCACCGACATCGACAAGGTCCGCTCGGCGCTGCCCTTGGGAAGGAATCCCTTGAGTTCGATCGCGGCATACGCGATGGCGATCAGCAGCACTACCGCCCAGTGGAAAAACACCGCCGGACCGGCATAGCGAACCAGGGTGGATGGCTTGGAGGAAGTCGCGAACATGGGGAATTGGCAGTCATCCTGCCGAGTTGTTCTGTGCCGCAAGCTTAACCCAGCGGATTCACGGTGTCTTTGGCCTCCATCATATTCCGCGCAACAAAAAACCCCGCCTGGGCGGGGTTGGTTCAGCTTCGGTTCAGCAAGGCGCGGGAAACAGCCGTGGCTGACCTTCAGCTCGCCACCCGGGGGTGGCGAGCGGCGCTGTACGGGCTGACGCTTACTTCTTGTAGTTCGCCACGCCGTCGGTGATTTCCTTATGCGCTTCCTCGATGCCGGCCCAGCCTTCGACCTTGACCCACTTGCCTGCCTCGAGTGCCTTGTAGTTCTCAAAGAAGTGCTTGATCTGGTCCAGCAGGTTCTGCGGCACGTCGGACAGGCCCTTCATGAAGGCGGTGGCCGGCGACAGCTTGTCCAGCGGTACGGCGACCAGCTTGGCATCCACGCCCGACTCGTCGGTCATCTTCAGCATGCCCAGCGCGCGGCAGCGTACGACGGCGCCGGCCAGGATCGGGAACGGCGACAGCACCAGCACGTCGACCGGGTCGCCGTCACCGGACAGGGTCTGGGGAATGAAGCCGTAGTTGGCGGGATAACGCATGCCGGTGCCGATGAAGCGGTCGACGAAGAGCAGGCCGGTCTCCTTGTCGGCTTCGTACTTCACCGGATCACTCTGGGCGGAGATTTCGATGATGACGTTGAAATCGTTCGGAATGTCCTTGCCGGGGGAGACGAGGTTGAAGCTCATGCTTGTTCTCCAGATGCCTGTGTTTGTGGATGGCGGGCATTATAGCGGTTCGAAGCTGACCCGGGCCTGACGTTCGCGTGCCTTGCAGGTCTCGCGCGGTGAGTGATAATGGCGAATTGTCCGACAGACGCATCGACAGGCGCACTGCCCGCCACAACCGTGGCAGTCGCACCCCCGGAGCCATTCCAATGCACGCCCAGCACTTCGTTGCCAACCGCCTGATCGCGCCGGACTCCGGCATGCGCATCAAGGTATTCGACCCGTCCAGCGGCGAGCCTTTCGCCGAAATCGCCCGCGGCAACGCGGTCGATATCAATGTGGCAGTCTACGCCGCCCGCCAGGCGGCCGAAGGCGAATGGGGCGCGATGGCGCCCGCCGAGCGCGTGCGCCTGCTCAACCGCGTGGCGGTAACGCTGATCGAACACGAAGCCGAACTCGCCGCGCTGGAAGCGCGCGACACCGGCAAGCCCTTGCGCCAGGCCACCGCCGACGCGCGCGCCGTGGCGCGCTATTTCGAGTTCTATGCCGGCGCGGCCGACAAGCTGCACGGCCAGACCATTCCCTACCAGCCCGGCTACACCGTGCTGACGGTGCGCGAGCCGCATGGCGTGACCGGCCACATCATCCCGTGGAACTACCCGCTGCAGATCTTCGGGCGCAGCGTCGGCGCGGCGCTGGCCACCGGCAACGCCTGCGTGGTCAAGCCCGCCGAGGATGCCTGCCTGTCGCTGCTGCGCGTGGCCGAGCTGGCGGCCGAGGCCGGCCTGCCCGAAGGCGCGCTCAATATCGTCACCGGCTACGGCCATGAAGCCGGCGCCGCGCTGGCGCGCCACCCCGGCATCAACCACATCTCCTTTACCGGGTCTGCGCAGACCGGCAAACAGGTGGCGCAGATGGCGGCCGAGAACCACGTGCCGGTGACGCTGGAGCTGGGCGGCAAATCGCCCCAGATCGTGTTCGCCGATGCCGACCTCGAGGCGCTGGTGCCGGTGATCGTCAACGGCATCGTGCAGAACGCCGGCCAGACCTGCTCGGCGGGCAGCCGCGTGCTGGTGGAACGCCCGCTCTACGACGCCGTGCTCGACCGGCTTGCCACGGTGTTCGAGTCGTTGCGCGTGGGCCCGTCCGGGCTGGACCTGGAATGCGGTCCGCTGATCAGCCGCAAGCAGCAGCAGCGCGTATGGGATTTCGTCTCCGACGCGCAGCACGCCGGCATCGTCGCCATGGCGCAGGGCCAGATCGTGGCGGAGGCGCCCGAGGCCGGCTATTACCAGGTGCCGATGCTGTTCCGCGACGTGCCGCCGACACACCGGCTGGCGCAGGAAGAAGTGTTCGGCCCGCTGCTGGCGGCCACGCCCTTCGATACCGAAGCCGAAGCCGTCGCGCTGGCCAACGGCACGCCCTACGGCCTGGTTGCCGGGGTCTGGACTCGCGACGGCGCGCGCCAGCTACGGATGGCGCACAAGCTGCGCGCGGGCCAGGTCTTCATCAACAACTACGGTGCCGGCGGCGGGGTGGAACTGCCCTTCGGCGGCACCGGGCAGTCAGGCTACGGCCGCGAGAAGGGCTTCGAGGCCCTGTACGGATTCACAACACTGAAAACCATCGCAATACAACATGGGTAACATCAACTTCCTGTCGGTCGCCTTCGCCATCTTCTTTTTCTGGATGGCGTGGCACGTCAGAAACAAACGCGCCACCAACCCCTCGGCCATGCCGCGCCTGCAGGTCTTCAAACGCAAATGGGGCGACTCGGTCGGCGACCGCGTGCACTGGTGCCTGTATGTGGCCCTGCCCTTCCTGCTGGCCGTGATGATGACCGCAAACGCCTTGCGCGGGCGTGGGCCCTTCGCCCACTGAGAGACGCCTGCAAAATGATTCCGGCACCGCGGCAGCAGGCAGGCCTGCCCGCCAGGCCGCATGCGATCCGCGGCGCCGGGATCGGATTTATCGGATTTACCGGGGGGCGCCGCATGTAGTTGCGCGGCGCCCCCCGCCCAGCGGTATCGTGCAACCAGAGAGAGAAAATCCCAGAGGAGACAGCATGACAACAACCGCAGTACACGCCGGCGCCGCCGATCCCGGCTTCGAGGACGCCACCTACCGCAAGGTGACCTGGCGCCTGGTGCCCTTCCTGCTGCTGTGCTACGTGGTGGCCTACCTGGACCGGGTCAACGTGGGCTTCGCCAAGCTGCAGATGCTGAACGATCTCAAGTTCAGCGAGACCGTCTACGGCCTGGGTGCGGGGATCTTCTTCATCGGCTACTTCCTGTTCGAAGTGCCCAGCAACGTGATCCTGCACAAGGTGGGCGCGCGCATCTGGATTGCCCGCATCATGATCACCTGGGGGCTGATCTCGGCGGCGATGATGTTCGTCACCACGCCAACCATGTTCTATGTGCTGCGCTTTTTGCTCGGCATCGCCGAGGCGGGCTTCTTCCCCGGCATCATCCTCTACCTGACCTACTGGTACCCGTCGCACCGGCGCGGGCGCACCACCACCTATTTCATGACCGCGGTCGCGCTGGCCGGCGTGATCGGCGGCCCCCTGTCGGGCTGGGTGATGCAGACCTTCGACGGCCATAACGGCTGGTCGGGCTGGCAATGGATGTTCCTGATCGAGGGCATCCCGTCCGTGCTGGTGGGACTGCTGGTGCTGGCCTACCTCGACGACCGCATCGTCCACGCCAAGTGGCTGAACGACGAAGAGAAAGCCCTGCTCCAGCGCAATATCGCCAGCGAGGACATGCACAAGGAAGACGCGCCGGTCAGCCAGGTGCTGACCAGCCCGCGCGTCTGGCTGATGAGCTCGATCTACTTCTGCTTCGTGATGGGCCTGTACGGCGTCAGCTTCTGGCTGCCCACGATCATCAAGCAGACCGGCGTGAAGAGCCCGCTGGACATCGGCCTGCTCACCGCCATTCCCTATGGCTGCGCGGTGGCCGGCATGATACTGGTGGCCTACAGCGCCGACCGCACGCGCGAGCGGCGCTGGCATATCGCCGTTCCTGCGCTGGCGGGCGCGCTTGGGCTGGTGCTGTCGGTGCAATGGCACAGCAACACAGTGCTGGCACTGCTCGGATTAACGCTGGCCACCATCGGCATCCTGACCACGTTGCCGCTGTTCTGGAGTTTGCCCACGGCATTTCTCGCGGGCACCGGCGCGGCGGCGGGTATCGCGCTGATCAACTCGCTGGGCAACCTGGCCGGTTTTATCAGCCCGTATGCGGTGGGCTGGCTCAAGGACCTGACACAGAGCACGGATTCCGGCATGTACCTGCTGGCGGCTTGCCTGGTAGTGGGGGCGGCGCTGACGTTGTCGGTGCCGGCGCGGATGGTGAACAAGTAGGCGTGCGAGGGCAAGCGGCACAGCCAGCGCCCTCCCTCCTCCCCGGCCTCTCTCGCTGGCGGGAGAAGCGAGCGACACAGCGGGAGGCGAACGGCAGCACTGTCGGATGCATGTCTCGCACGAATGCCCCGGCATTCGAAATCCGAAAGCCCGAAATGGCAGCGAGGCAACCGGTCAACGGTTCGGCATAACCGTGTGGCCCGCCCGAGGGGCGGGCCACACCCACGGCGATGCGAAGCGAGCCGCGGCGATACGGCTCCCCACCGGGGAGGTGAAACGGCTTTTGACTCTAACCACCGTCTGACACAGCCGGCGCCCCAGGCGCATCCTGCCGGTTTTGACCCGCATTCCCGAAGCCCCCCGGAATCAATTCCCCGTATCCTCCCCCAGCATCTGCGCCACCGATCCCGCCGTGCCCGCGGCGCGCTCGCCCAGCAGATGGTGCAGCGTGGTGAGCAGTTCATCTTCGTTATACGGCTTGCCCAGGTAGACGTTGACGCCGATCTCGGCGGCGTAGCGGCGATGTTTCTCCGCCGTGCGCGAGGTGATCATCACCAGCGGCATATGCGATGTGCGGCTGTCCGCCCGCACGTTGCGGGTGAGGTCGAAGCCGTCCATATGCGGCATCTCGATATCGACCAGCATGGCGTCCGGCATCACCTCCTGCAGTTGCCGCAGCGCGTCCACGCCGTCGCGTGCCAGCACCACCTGGTAGCCGGCGCGCGTCAGCAAGCGGTGCGTGACCTTGCGCACGGTCAGCGAATCGTCGACCACCATGACGGTGGGCTGCGTGCCCAGGCCCGCCACCGGCGCCGCCCCGCCCGCCCCCAGTTCCGCCACCGCGCCCAGCACCGGCGAATGCGTCAGGTGCTGGAGATCGGCGAGTTGCGGACGCGCCGCCTCGCCGCGTTCGCGCATGAAGCGCTGGGCCAGCACCACCGGGTTATAGATCAGTACGATCTCGCCATCGCCCATGGTGGTGGCGCCGGCGATGCCTTCAAGGCGCGCCAGGTGCGGCCCGATGTGCTTGACCACCACTTCCCGGTTGCCGATCACCTCGTCCACATGCACGGCGATGCGCTCGGCGCCGCTACGCACCACCACCACCGGCGAGTACTTCCTGCCTGCGGCAATCGACGCCGATTCTTCCAGCAGCGCACCGAGGTAGTGGAACGGCACGTCGGCGCCGGGCGTGTCGAGGCGGCCCCGGTTGTAGGCCTCGAGCAGGCTCTGCGAACGTAGTTGCTGGACCTGGTCGATCATGCCGCTGGGAATAGCGAACGGCCGCCCGCCCAGCGTGACCAGCAGCACCTGCGTGATGGCCGTGGTCAACGGCAGGTGCACGGTAAAGCGGGTGCCCTGTCCGGCTTGCGTGGCCAGCGCGATACGCCCGCCCAGCGCCACCGTCTCGGCGCGCACCACATCCATGCCCACACCGCGCCCGGCCAGCTCGGACACGGTATCGGCGGTGCTGAAGCCGGGCGCGAAAATCAGCTCGGTCAGCCGTGCTTCGCCCGCTTCGTCCCCGGGCGCCAGCAACTGGCG
The DNA here is from genome assembly GCF_057798855.1 of Cupriavidus sp. 96C5-1. Lineage (NCBI taxonomy): Bacteria > Pseudomonadati > Pseudomonadota > Betaproteobacteria > Burkholderiales > Burkholderiaceae > Cupriavidus > Cupriavidus sp. 96C5-1. The sequence continues at coordinate 84,677 of NZ_JBYOJU010000007.1, forward strand.
CTCGATGGCGCGCGCGCGAATGCGCGCCAGGTCGAGGCCGCCACCGTCGTCGACGAAATGCAGCACCACTTCATTGCCTTCCTGCTGCACTTCGAGCGTCAGCGCGCCGATGGCGGGCTTGCCCGCGGCGCGGCGGGCCTCGACGGCTTCGATGCCGTGCGCCACCGCGTTGCGGATCAGGTGCTCGATCGGGCCGGCCATGCGGTCCAGCACCGAGCGGTCGACCTCCACGGTACCGCCCTTGATCAGCAGCCGCACTTCCTTGCCGGTTTCGCTGGCGGCCTGGCGCGCCACGCGGTACAGGCGTTCGGCCAGCGCGTCGAACTGCACCATGCGCGCCTGCATCAGGCTGCGTTGCAGGCCGCGCGTCAAGCGGGCCTGCGCGTCGAGATCGCCGCTGGCGCGGTCGAATCCGCGCTGCAGGTTCTGCTCCACGGTTGCCACGTCGTTGACCGACTCGGCCATCATCCGCGTCAGTTCCTGGAAGCGCGTAAAACGGTCGAACTCTAGCGGATCGAACTCTTGCTTGTGCTGGACATCGGCAATGCGCGAGGCCATCTGCGACTCGGCCTGGATCTCTATTTCACGCAGCTGGCCGCGCAAGCGCGCCACGTTGTCGTTGAGTTCGCCGAGGTAGCTGCGCAGCGCATCCAGCTCGCTCTCCAGCCGCGCGCGCGATGCGCCGACTTCGCCGGCATCGGTGATCAGGGTGTCGAGCGTGCGGGCCTGGACCCGTACCAGCGCGCGCTGGCGTTCGCCGGCATCGGTGGCGGGAGCCGGCACTTCAGCGGCCGATCGCACCGCGCCGGCCTGCGGCCAGGGCTGGACATCGGTGCGTACCAGCGGCACCACGCCGGCCTCGCCACTTTGCTGCACGCGCTGCGCGGGTGCCGCGGCGGCGGACGCATCGGCCGGCGCAGGCAGTGCCTCGGACGCATCGTGCAAGCCGGTCAGCGCGTTGATCCGGTCGGGGTCGTCCACCGGCAGCAGGCGCCCGCCCTGCAGCGCCTCGCTATGTGCCAGGATGCGGTCGTACCAGGCGTACAAGCGCACGAACAGCGTCGGCCCGACGTGATCGGCGCGTACACCGGCATCGAGCAGGCTTTCCATTTCGTGGGCGGCCTGGCCGAGCGCCATCGCACCGGCCATGCGCGCACTGCCCTTGAGCGTATGCAGTGCGCGCAGGATCAGGCCGGCATGGCTGGCATGCCGGCCGTCGCCGGACGCAGCCTCCCAGCCGCGCAGCAGCTTGCCCAGTTCGGGCAGGCTGCCGTGCGCTTCTTCCAGGAAGATGTCAACCAGGGCCGGATCGAGGGACTGCTCCGCGGCATCCTGCGCCCCGGACGCAAGCGGCAGCACGACCGCGCTGGCTTGCGCCGGCACGGCAGCATAAGCGCCGCCGATGCTGCCGGCGACCGCGCCGCTATCGCGGACCGGATGCGACACGGGCATGCCCGCCCCGGCCGGCGCCGCGATACCCGCATCGTGGAGCGAGCCGGCATTGGCCGCCGGCGGCAGCTTGCCGAACAACAGCGCGACCGGCGCATCTTCCGCTTCCGGCGGCAATTCAGGCACGGCCGGCATCGCCAGCCGCGGCCGCACCATGGCGCGCTCGCCCAGTTCGGCGAGACTGCGGCAGAGCCCCTCGTCGGCAGCTGGCCAGATACCGGCAGCAAACTGGTGCAGCATGCCGCGCACGCGCTCCACCGCCTGCTCCAGCAGGCGGAAATCGCCGGGATGCATCGCCACCGGATGCGTGCCGAGCTGCAGCATCAGGCGCTCGAGTGCCTCGGCGACGGCCCGCACCGGCTCCAGCCCGACCGTCGATGCGCTGCCCTGCAAGGTATGCGCCACGCGCAGCGCCAGTTCGCTCGGGCAGGGATGGCCCTCGTGGCGCCACTCGGAGACATCGGTGGCAAACTGGCGGATCAGGTCGTCGGCTTCCTGCAGATAGACGTTGTAGAGCGGCAGGCTGATGCGTATCGGGCCGATCAGCTTGAAGTGATCGTCCTCCTCCGCCGCCGTGCTGGCGAAGCGGAACGGAATCACCTTGGCATCGGCGCCGGCGAACGCCGCTTCGCCGGCCTCGGCTGGCTCGGCTGGCTCGGCGATTGCCGGCGCAGGGAGACGCACCGTTTCCGGTTCCTGCCCGTCCTCCGTTTCCGCCTCCACTTCCGGCGCCTGCCCTTCCAGGGGCTGGGCCATCCCATCTTCAGGCCTTGCGGCCGGCGGCTGCATGCTGCCTTCATCGGCTACCCGGGCCGGTACCGCCGGCTCGCCCGCGCGCACCGACTGGGCTGCGGCCAGCAAGCCCGCGGCATCGTGAGCGGCCAGCGGGTCGGCGTGCAGCGCGCCCGCCCATCCGGAGAGCTCGCCATGCGCGCGCAGCAGCAGGTCGAGCAGGACCGGCGCCGGCGCGCGTGCCTCGGCGATCCACAGATTCATCACCTGCTCGATGGCCCAGGCCGCCTCGCCGTAGCGATGCAGGCCAACCATCCGGCTCGACCCCTTGAGCGTATGGAAGGCACGACGCAGGCGGCTGACGGTATCGGCATCGGCAAGCACCGGCAGGCCGCCGGCGAGATCATTGGCCACCTCGCGCAGCACTTCGGCCGCTTCGGTCAGGAAGATGTCGAGCAGTTCGGCATCGATGGCGGCGGTATCGGTCGCGGCAGGCAGCGCCGGAGCATGGGCACCCGGCACGACGGCCGGCAGCGCGTCGGCCAGCGCCACCACCAGCCGTTCGGCCGCGCCCTGGGATCCGGCCAGCCAGGCATTGAGCTGGGTGATGGCTTCGTCTGCCTGACGGCGCGGGCTGGCAGCATCGTCGATGGCGGCCTGCTCATGCATCGCCTGCAGCGCAGCGCGCAGCGCCTTCACCTCGGGCGCGTCGGCGCCAGCCGGATGACGCACCGCTTCGCTGGCGGCCGCGCGCGCATTGGCAAGCAAGGTCGCGTGCGGCATCGCGCCGCCCTGCTGCACGGGTTCCGCGGCAGCGACGGCGTCGTCCGGCGCATCCGCCGATGCGCCCCGGCCAAATGCCAGCGCATCGATAAAGCCGTGCACGGCACCCAGTTCGCCGGCAATCGCGGCAAGCCGAGTGGCGCGTTCGCTCGCCATATCGCCGTCGCATGCGGTGGCCAGGAATTCGAGCGACAGCGTCACGCGCTGCAGGACTGCCGCGATGGCCTGCGCATCGGCGAACAGCGGCTCGGGCAATGCGCCAGCCTCGCGCAGTGGCTCCAGCGTGGCAGCAAGCGCCGCGAACGCGCGCTCGGCATCGCGCAGATGCACGGCCCCTTCCGCGCGGGCGGCGTCGCGGTCATAGGCATCGAGCCAGGCCTCCCCGCTGTCGAGGTGGCCGCGCAGCTGCGCGACCGCCGCCTCGCGCAAGCGTTGCGCACGCGCCTGGCCGACCATCTGCGCCAGCCAGCGCGGCGCCAGCGCCGCCTGCTCGCCGCGCTGGCGCGCGCCGAGATAGGCCGTCAGTTCATCGCAGCGGCGCGCGAACTCGGCCGCCGCGGCATGGCCGGTACTGCCATGCACGCGCCAGGGCAAGGCCAGCGCCTGGCCGAGGAAGAGCGCGATCGCGCCGGTGCCGGAGGTATCGTCGTCGCCGGCATCGCCGCACTCGGCCGCGCGGACCGGCAGGACCGCGTGGGCGGCAGCATCCAGGCAGCGCAGCAGGGCCGGCTGGGCCAGTGGCTGCGCGGCCTCGGCCAGCGCCGCCAGCGCGTCCTGCCACTCGCCATGCCCGGGGCCGGCACCGGCCACCCGTTCGAGAGCAGCCGCGGCCTGCTGCAGGTTGCGCGTGTCGATGGGGTCGAGCCAGCCGTAGTAACGCATGCGGTAATCGGCGTGTGCCGCCGCATGCGCCGCATCGATGCGGAAAGCTTGCAGGCACTCGCGGATGGCGGAGCGCAGCACCAGCAGGGCCGCGCTCTCAGGCTGGTCGCCAGACGGTGCCCGGTTGACCGTGACCAGCAGATAGACGGCGTCGTTCAGCAGGGCCTGGGGCACCCGCACCTGCCCTTGCAGGTACTGGCGCAGCAGCAGGTGGGCGCGGGCGGCCAGCCGCTTGGCCAGCAGGTCCGACTGCAGCAGGCCATGCGCCAGCGCGCCAAACACCAGCGCCAGCACATGCCACACGCCGCGATCCGGGTGGTCGGTGGCGCGGCGCAGTTCCTGTTCGCTGGCGCGGACGTCTTCCAGCGCGGATTCCAGCGGCAGATAGGCCTCGTGCAGCAGGCTCGGCTCGTGGCACGGCACCGGCAAGCGCAGCGCCTTGAGCAAGGCGGCTTCGAAGCGCTGGCGCGCGCGCGTGACGGTCGGAGCCATGCGCATCGGCAGCAGGATGCCGGGCAGCATCTGCAGTTCGTCGACCCACAGGTCGGCGGGGTGCATGCGGTCCTCGCCCAGCCGCCCCAGCACGTCGGCATAGGAGCAGAAGAGGCGGACCGGGTCTTCCTCGTCGCCGGCCATCAGGTCGTCGACGTACTCGGCCAGCGCCTGCACGCCCGCGCGGAAGGCGGCCAGGGTGCCGGCGTCGGCTGCCACCGCGCCGGCGTCGATGCCTTCCAGCAGGCGGCGCAGCGCCTGGCAATACGGATCGATGCCGCGCAGGCCGACGATATGCACGGCGCCGGCGGCCTGGTGCAGATGCTGGCCCGCCAGGCGCAGCGAGGTGGTATCGCGCGCGCCCAGCGCTTCGGGTGCCTGCTGCACTTCATCGACGTAATGGCCCAGTTCGGCCGCGGCATCGTCCAGCGCGGCACGCAGGCTCGGCGCCAGCCAGGCCAGCACGGAAAGATCGCGCGCCACCGGGGCGGCGCCCTTCCCGGCCGGCGCGGCGGATGGCGCCGCGGGCAGGCCGGGCGCCGGTGGATCCTGGGTGGCCGGGTCCGAGCCGGCATCCTCGCGCGAGACGGGGAAATTCAATGACATGACTGCTTCCAATGCGTCCAATGCGGTGGCGCCGGTCCGTGGCCCGCATCCGCGCGGGCTCGCGTAGCACGCCAGGGCTGCCCCGTAACGTAACCCCTCAGGCGATCTTGAAGCGCAGCACGGAGTTGCGCAGCTCTTCGGTCAGCAGCGTCAGCTGGCGCACCGAGAGTGCGGTCTGGCGCGTGCCGGACGAAGTTTGTTCCGTGACCTGCAGGATCCCTTCGATATTGCGCGCCACCGCGGTAGCCAGTCCTGCCTCATGCGAGGTGGTCTGCGAAATCTGTTCGATCAGTTCGGCCAGCTGGCGCGACACGCGGCCGATCTCCACCAGCGCGGCGCCGGCATTATCGGACAGCTTGGCGCCTTCCACCACGCCCTGCGTGCTGCGCTCCATGGCGTGCACCGCGTCCTGGGTATCGGTCTGGATGGTGCGGATCAGCGCGCCGATCTGCTTGGTTGCCTCGCCGGAGCGCTCGGCCAGGCGCTGCACTTCTTCCGCCACCACCGAAAAGCCGCGCCCGGCCTCGCCGGCCGACGCGGCCTGGATGGCGGCGTTCAGCGCCAGCACATTGGTCTGCTCAGTGATGTCGGAAATCAGCTCGACGATCTCACCGATCTCCTGCGACGACTCGCCCAGGCGCTTGATACGCTTGGCGGTGTCCTGGATCTGCTCGCGGATGTCGTTCATGCCGACGATGGCGTTCTGCACCGCGTGCTGGCCCTGCTCGGCCGCGGCCAGCGAGGCGCGCGCCACGTTGGCGGATTCCGCCGCGCCGCGCGATACCTGCGTGATGCGGTCGGCCATTTCCACCACCGATTCGCCGGTCTGGCGGATCTGGCGCGATTGTTCCTCGGACGCCGCGACCAGTTCGGTCGAGGTGTCCTGCACCTGGCTGGATGCCTGCGTCACCTCGCCGGCGGTCTGCTGCACCCGGCCCACCAGTTCGCGCAGTTCTTCCACGGTGTAGTTCACCGAGTCGGCAATGGCGCCGGTAATGTCCTCGGTCACGGTGGCCTGCCTGGTCAGGTCGCCGTCGGCGATGTCCTGCAGTTCGTTCATCAACTGCAGAATGGCCTTCTGGGTGGCGTCGTTGTTGCGCTTTTCATCCAGGCGGCGGGCTTCGGCCTCGCGTTCGCGGGCCTCGGCTTCGAGCGCCCGGGCGCGCGAGTCGCGCAGGTAGAGCGCTGCCAGCCCGCCCAGGAAGACCAGCGTGAGCACGGCCGAGACGATGGTGGCGCCGAGCGTCAGCGGCCGCACGCGCGCGCCTTCGGCATAGGCGGCCTGCAGCGCGGACAGCTCGCCGCGCAACGCCTCATTGTCATTGAAGATCTGCTGCTGGGCACGCTTGGCGGCGATCAGGCCCGGCAGGTTCTGCAGGATGGTCTGGGTGGTCTTCTGCACCGCGTCGAAACGCTGCGACAGTTGCTCCAGGTAGCTGCGGGTCTCCGCATCACCGGCTGCCGACAGCCGCAGCGCCTCGCTGCCGTTTAACAGGCCATCCAGGGTTTCGTGGAAGGTGTTGGTGTCCTTGCCCAGCAGGAACGCGGTTTCCGGGTTGACGCCTTCGCCGGCCAGGAACTCGTTGAGGTTCTTGCCCAGGCGCTGCGTCAACATCACCAACTGCGCCGAGGCGGCCACCTCGCGGGCGTTGGCGCCGCTCTGCAGCTTGATGGCCGCCACCTGCTCGGCGCTTTCCAGCAGCTCGGGGTTGGAGGCGTTGAAGATCTGCAGGGTCTGGCCGATGGTGGTCAGGGTGGGCTGCTGGGCCAGTACGTCGCCGGCGCTCTTTTCGGTGCGCTGCCAGGACTCCATGGCTTTCTCCAGCAGCGGCGCGGCGCTGGCGCCGGTGGCACGCACCTGCTTCTCGGCGCTGCCGTTTTGCAGGGCCTGCAAGTCGCCGGCGAGTTCGCCCTTGGACTGGCGCAACTGCGTAAAGGCCTGCGCATTGCCCAGCAGCGCCACCGGCACCGCCTTGGCCAGGCGCTGGGAGTGCATCAGCATGTCGCCGGCGATCTCGATCTGCGCCGCGCCGTTGTTGGCTTCGCGGTTATCGAAATACACCGATGCCAGCAGGGCCGCCAGCGACACCACCACCCCCACGGTAAGGGCACGCTGCTGGCTGGCGAACGGAATGCGGGAAAGCCTGTCCGAGAGCCGCCGGGACGGAGTGCTTGCGGCAGCCGGCGCGTTGGCGTCCACCGCCGGTTCGGCGGCACCGGCCGTCTGCGCCTGGCGACCCAGGCTGAACATCTTGAAACCCATAGCACCCTCTTCCGTTATTTTTCGAGTTCGATTTGCCGCGCGCCTGCCCGCATGTGCCGACTTGTGTCCGCGCCTGTCCCGATAGGGAGGCTCAGGCGGCCTGCCTGCCCACTTGCAGGAACGCGGGCGACGCCAGCAGCCGGCGCACGTCGAGCACCTGCCAGTCGCGCCCGTCGCGATCGGCAAAACGGGCGCCCTCCCACTCCGGCGCGGGGTCCTGCCGGGCCGGCTCCGCGCCGGCCGGCACGGCCGGCAAGGCGAGGTCGCCCGCATGACGCAGGCCAATCACGCGCGTCGCAAGAATGCCGCAGGCACGCTCCACCTGGCGCGACAGCACCACGATCTTGCTGCCCGGCTGCAGCGGGGTGGCGCCCTCGCCACAGAACAGGCCGAAATCGATCACGCCAAGCAGGCTGCCGCGCGCGTTCACCAATCCCGTGTACCAGTGCTGGGTCAGGGGCACGCGGCTGGGCTGACGCATCTCCAGCACCTCGCCGGTCTCCGGCAACGGCAACAGCCAGTGCCGCTGGCCCACCAGCAGGCCCAGGTAGCTGTCCACCGCCGGCAGGTTGCGCGCCTCGCGCAAGCGGCGTGCCAGCATGGCCTGGTAGTCCTGCAACCGGGTCTGTCGGGCGCGAAGGTCCTGGCGCGGCGCGGTCATGGTCGGGTCCGTTGAGAAGGAAGGAGACAGTCGGTTGGCGGCCTGGCCCGGCTCAGTGGGCCAGCGCCGCGATCTTGTTCAGCAGTTCGTCGCCATCGACCGGCTTGACGATGTAGTCGGCCGCGCCCTGGCGCATGCCCCAAATGCGGTCGGTGTCCAGGCCCTTGCTGGTGCACATGATGACGGGGATATCCTTGAAACGGTCGTCGCGCTTGATCGCGCGGGTGGCCTGGTAGCCGTTCTGGCCCGGCATCACCACGTCCATCAGGATCAGGTCGAAGGCTTCCTTCTCGAGACGGGTGAAGGCCTGCTCGCTATTGCCGGCCACCGAAACCTTGAAGCCCTTCTTGCCAAGCAGGTCGGACATGAACAGCGCTTCGGTCGGAGAGTCATCGACGATAAGGATTTTGCTGATAGTCATAGTGGTGGGTATTCCTTGATTTGCGCTCAAGCCGGCAAGGGGCCGCCCGAGGCGGCGGCACGTGGCAGGCAGGCATCGACTGCCTGCAACAGCGACTCGCGGGTAAACGGCTTGGCTAGATGGTCTTGCGCGCCGACCAGGCGGCCGCGCGAGCGGTCGAACACGCCGTCGCGGGAGGACAGCATGATGACCGGGATGGCATGGAAGCGAGGGCTTTTCTTGATCAGGGCGCAGGTCTGGTAGCCGTCCAGGCGCGGCATCAGGATGTCGCAGAACACCAGGTCCGGATGCATGTCGCCGACCTTGGCAAGTGCCTCGAAGCCGTCTTCCGCCAGCATCACCTGGCAACCGGCCTGCGACAGGAAGATCTCCGCGGTGCGGCGGATCGTGCTGGAATCGTCGATCACGAGCACCTTGCGGCGCGCAGGCATGGGAGCGCCGCCGGCGGCTGAGCCAGTTGCGACCGCGCCGCTGACCTCGGCGTTGACCCGAATGCTTTCTTGTAGTTGAGCGACCCGCATCTCGTTCCCGCGACCGGCGTGCTTCCCTGGGAAAGTGCCGGCATTCACTTGAGAACTTCCGCTCGCCGCAGACTCGCTGCGCCGACGGACCCCGAAACAAAACGATCTGATTTCCCGAAAACACGCCGGCGCGGTGGCCCCGGCACGGCAAACGGCGGCGCGTGGTGCCCGCGCCTGCCGTCATCCCCCCCCAAAGGGTGGACTTTCAAATTTGAAACAGAGTGTGACAAGTCGCCGTGGGGCCGTCAATCCGGAATCTCGGGCAGCCCCGGGCGATCTGTCGCATTGACGCGACGCGGCGCGGCGGGCTGACCGGCCCGAGCGGCGTCCGTCATCGCCGCGTCACGCCTGCCTGGCTCGAAACCCGGCGGCTGCGGCTCCAGGCGGCAACGCGATACTGCGCGTGACGCCCGTCATGGCTTCAGAGCGCCACCATCTCGAAATCTTCCTTGCGCGCGCCACATTCCGGGCAGGTCCAGTTGATGGGCACGTCTTCCCATTTGGTGCCGGGGGCAATGCCGTCTTCGGGCGCACCGGCGGCTTCGTCGTAAATCCACCCGCAGATCAGGCACATCCAGGTCTTGTATTCCATAACGGTACAGTCACTCTCCATTAAAATTCAGGGCCAGATGGTACCGAATCGGCGCCGCCGGCGCCAGCCGGGTAAGCACGATTCGGGCCAAATACGCCGTGTTCACGCACGTTACCGCGCAAATGCCTCGCATTGCAGCTGTTTTGCCGGCATTTTGCACCTAACTTGCTGCTTGATAGAACGCGTTTCTCCCGCTTTTGATTTCACGCAAAGCCATGTCTCGTAACCAGCAGCTCTTCGACCGCGCACAGCAAACCATTCCGGGTGGCGTCAATTCCCCCGTGCGCGCCTTCCGCTCGGTGGGCGGCACGCCCCGCTTCATCACGCGCGCCGAAGGCGCCTATATGTGGGATGCCGATGGCCAGCGCTACATCGACTATATCGGCTCATGGGGCCCGATGATCGTCGGCCACGCGCACCCCGACGTGGTGCGCGCGGTGCAAGAGACCTCGGCCCACAGCTTCTCCTTCGGTGCGCCGACCGAAGCCGAGATCGAGATGGCCGAGGAAATCTGCAAGCTGGTGCCGTCGATCGAGCAAGTGCGGCTGGTCTCCTCCGGCACCGAGGCCACCATGAGCGCGCTGCGCCTGGCGCGCGGCTTTACCAGGCGCGACCTGATCGTGAAGTTCGAGGGCTGCTACCACGGCCATGCCGACAGCCTGCTGGTCAAGGCAGGGTCCGGCCTGCTGACCTTCGCCGACACCACCAAGAACGCGCCCTCCTCGGCCGGCGTGCCCGCCGACGTGACCAAGCACACCATGGTGCTGGAGTACAACAACGTCGAACAGCTGGAGCAGGCCTTTATCAAGCACGCCGACGAGATCGCCGCGGTGATCGTGGAGCCGGTGGCCGGCAATATGAACCTGGTGCGCGCCAGCGATGCCTTCCTGCAGGCCATGCGCTCGCTGTGCACAAAGTACGGCGCGGTGCTGATCTTCGACGAGGTGATGACCGGCTTCCGCGTGGCGCTCGGCGGCGCGCAGGCGCACTACGGCATCACCCCGGACATGACATGCCTGGGCAAGGTGATCGGCGGCGGCATGCCGGCCGCGGCCTTTGGCGGCCGGCGCGACATCATGGCCTGCCTGGCGCCGCTAGGCGGCGTGTACCAGGCCGGCACGCTGTCGGGCAACCCGCTGGCGGTGGCGGCCGGGCTGACCACCCTCAAGCTGATCCAGGCGCCGGGCTTCCACGACCGCCTCGCCGCGCAGACCCGCAAGCTGGCCGACGGCCTCGCCGCGGTGGCGCGCGAAGCCGGCGTGCCGTTCGCGGCGGACGCCATCGGCGGCATGTTCGGCCTGTATTTCCGCGACGGCGTGCCGGCCAGCTTCGCCGAAGTCACGCAAAGCGATACGGCGCGCTTCAACCGCTTCTTCCACGCCATGCTGGACGCCGGCGTGTACCTGGCGCCGTCCGCCTACGAGGCTGGTTTCGTCTCGGCCCAGCACGACGACGCCATCCTGGCCACCACCATCGACGCCGCCCGCAAGGCGTTCGCGGCCAACTGAGGGCCGGCCGCGAACGCCCCTCCCGGGGGCGGATCGCGGCCCTAGCCGAGCAGGCCCGGCGCAGCCGCCTCGATCTGCTCGCAAGCCTGCGCCAGCGCAGCCTCCAGGGCCTCGCTGGCGGGCGTCATGGGTGCGCGCAGCTCGTTGCGCAGCCATCCCTGGCGCGCCAGCATCGCCTTGAGCGGTCCCGGGTTGGGCTCGGAGAAAAACTGCCGGATCATCGGCATCAGCGTGTGGAAGATGCGCCGCGCCAGTTCCAGCCGCTGCTGTGCCGCCGCCCGCGCGAGGGCCACGAACAGTTCCGGATACAGGTGGGCCGAGGCGATGATGGCGCCCGCGCCACCCAGGCACAGCGTGCCCAGCAACTGGTGGTCCTCGCCCGCCAGCACGGCCAGGCGCCCGTCGGCAATCGCGGCCTGCGTGCCGTGGTAATCCCCGCCGCAATCCTTGATGGCGCGAATATTCGGATGCGCCGCCAGCGCAAGCATGGTTTCGGGCTCGATCTTCACACCGGTGCGGTAGGGAATGTCGTACAGGACCAGCGGCGCGGCCGCGCTGTCGGCCAGGCCGCGGAAGTAGTCCAGCAGGCCCGCCTGCGAAGGCCGCACATAGTACGGCGCCGGAGCCAGCAGCCCCGCCAGCGGCCTGTCGGCGAGGCGGCGCACGCGCGCCTGCACCTGCCTGACGTTGCTGCCCGACACGCCCATCATCACCGGTAGCGCGCCGGCGCCGGCCAGCACGGCATCGAGCACGGCCAGTTGCTCATCCTCGTCGAGGGCGGCCGCCTCGCCGGTGCTGCCGCACACCACGAAGCCGGCGATGCCGCTGCCGGCATAGCGGGCCACCAGGCGGGCCAACGCGGCATGATCGACGGCGCCGCCGGCAAAAGGCGTGACCAGCGGCAGCCAGATTCCCGAGAAGACTGATTGAGATTGCTGAGATTGCTGAGATTGTTGCTCTTGCTGCATCGAAACACTCCTGATACGACCGGTCAGGAAAACCGTGCAGAAGTGCGCCGGGTGGCAGCCAGGCCCGCGCAGGGCAATGGGAGAGTATGAACCTGGCCTCGCCCCTGTTCGCAGGTGCCGTTCCGTCGCTCATCTGACGGAACAGCGCCCCGGTCAGACGAGCGGCTGTTTTTTGGCTTTGGCGCGCGCCGGCACCTGCCGCTGCGAGGCAGCGGAGTTCGGTACGGAAATGGCGGGCAAGCGGCGCATGGAAGAATTGGATTTGACCGTGATCCGGCACGGTGACCGCCAGAGGGGCGATCCGCGGCAATCACGGTAAAGGTGCAATCTACCGGGCCGGGCATGCCGCCGTCAAGCCACCCATGGTCATTTTGATTGCACCGCCTGGCCCTGCGCTACACTGAGGTCTCTTGGATTTCCGGAGTCTTTCGATGCGCGCATTCCTTTCCCTGTCCTCGCCGCGGTCCGCGCGGTCCGTCTTGCGCTGGCTCTTGCTGGCCTTGTGCGCCAGCCTGCTGTCGGCCTGCGGATACAACGACTTCCAGGCCAAGGACGAGGCCGTCAAGGCGGCCTGGGGCGAGGTGATCAACCAATACCAGCGCCGCGCCGACCTGATTCCCAACCTGGTCAATACCGTCAAGGGCTATGCCACGCATGAGCGCGAGACGCTGGAAGCCGTGACCCGCGCGCGCGCCGCGGCCACCAGCATCCAGGTCACGCCCGAAACCCTCAACGACCCGGAAGCCTTCAAGCGCTTCCAGCAAGCCCAGGGCGAGCTGAGCAGCGCGCTGTCGCGCCTGCTGGCGGTGTCGGAGAACTACCCGCAACTCAAGGCCGACGCCTCCTTCCGCGACCTGCAATCGCAGCTCGAAGGCACCGAGAACCGCATCACGGTGGCACGCCAGCGCTATATCGCCGCCGTGCGCGACTACAACATCCTGGCGCGCAGCTTCCCCACCAACCTGACGGCGATGATCTTCAAGTATCCGGTCAAGCCGTCGTTCACGGTGGAGAACGAGAAGGCCATTTCGGCGCCGCCGACGGTGAAGTTCTGACAGGCGGCAGGGATCCACGGATATGCGGCTAGCCATGCGCCTGCACAGGCGGCACCTCCCCGGACACAGCGGATGGCTGACCGCCGCGCTGGCGTTGTTGCTATGGCTGGGCGCACTGTTCGCGCCGCCGGCCATGGCTGCCGGCGACGGCTTCGTACCGGTGCCGCCGCTCACGCAACGGGTAACCGACCTCACCGGCACGCTCAGCGCCAGCCAGCGCAGTGCGCTGGAGAATGTGCTGGCCGAATACGAGCAGCAGCGCGGCAGCCAGATTTTCGTGCTGATGGTGCCCACCACCGAGCCCGAGCCGATCGATGCCTACAGCATCCGCGTGGCCGATGCCTGGCGCGCGGGCCGCAAGGGCATCGACGACGGCGTCATCCTGCTGATCGCCAAGGACAACCCCGCGGGCCTGCGCAAGATGCGCCTGGAAGTGGGCCGCGGCGTGCAGGGATCGCTGACCGACGCCATGTCCAAGCGCATCCTGCAGGACGTGATGGCGCCGCACTTCCGCCAGAACGACTTCTACGGCGGCATAGCCGCGGGGGTCTCGGCCATCCAGGCCACCATCGACAAGGAAGCCCTGCCCGGCCCGCAGGCCGGCGGCAAGGCCGCCCGGCAGGATTCGTGGACCGGCTGGCTGCCGGTGCTGTTCCCGCTCGCCATCATCCTGTTCTTCTTTATCTCCGCGGCACGCCGCTCGGGCAGCAGGCAGATCGTGACGCGCGGGCGCGGCTGGGATTCGGCAGCCGGCGGACTGGGCGGCACCCTTGGCGGCCTTGGCGGTGGCGGCTGGGGCCGCGGCGGCGGTGGCGGCTTTGGCGGCGGCGATAGCGGAGGCGGCTTCGGCGGGGGTGGCGGCGGTGGCTTCGACGGAGGCGGCGCCTCCGGCAACTGGTAACGACGCATGCCCCATTTCAAACGCGCCCTGCGCCATCTCGGCACCCGTCCCGGTGCCGCCAGCCGGCACTTCCCCGCCGAGGCCCAGCAGCAATTGCAGCAGGCGGTCCGCGCCGGCGAGCAGCAGCATCGCGGCGAAGTCCGGGTGGTGATCGAATCCAGCCTGCCGGTGGCAATGGCTTTAGCGGGCGTCAGCCCGCGCGCCCGGGCGCGTGCCCTGTTCGGGACGCTGGAGGTGTGGAATACCGAAGGCCATACCGGGGTGCTGCTCTATATCAACCTGGCCGACCATGCGGTGGAATTGCTGGCCGATCGCGGCATCGACGCCCGCGTGGGCCCGGAAACCTGGCGCGCGATCTGTGGCGAACTCGCGGCCGGGCTGGCACGCGAGCTGTCGGTCAAGCCCGTACTGGCCGCGGTGGACAAGATCCACCGTCAACTGGCCGCGCACTTTCCGGCGGGCGACGGGCCCAACCCCAACGAACTCGACGACCGGCCGGTCATCCTGTAGCCGCCTGCATATCACGCGGGCTGGGCCACGGCCTTGCCGCCGCGCGCCCCCAACAGGTACCACAGCGCGGCCAGCACCTGCAGCGCCACCAGCCCGGTCCATACCGCCAGGTGCGCCGCCTTCGGATACCGGCCCGCATCGGCCGGCCAGAGATCCAGCACCATGCCGATGCCGATCTGGCAGGCGAAGGTGGAAAGGAAGACCGTCAGCGTCAGCGCCGTGGTGGCGCGCCCGATCAGGGCATCGGGAAAGCTGCGCGCCAGCACCGCATAAGCCAGGATGCCGCTCGAACCGAACACCCCGTACGCCGCCCAGAGCAGGACTGGCGGCAGCGGCACGCCGGCCATGATCAGGCACTGGATGCCGATGAAACCGCACATGCCGGCACCGGCGAAGGCGTACAGGCTCACGCCGGCACGCTCGAGATGGCGCGCCGCCCAGCCGGCGCATACGCAGCCACCCATCATGGCAAAGCCGATCACCGACACCAGCCGCGCGCTCTGCTCCGGCGTGTGCCCGCCCACATCGCGCAGGAAGGCCCCAACCCACAAGGTCTGCACCGACAGGAAGATGCCCTGGTTGAGCAACGTGAGCGGCACCACCCGCAGGAAGCGCGCATTGCGGAATACCTGCACCGTGCCGCGCAACTGCTCGCGCAGGCTTTGCTTGCCGGCACGCCCGGCTTCCGGCGCACCGAACCACAGCAGGCCCGCCATCGCCAGCGTCACCGCGGCGAGGCCGTAGCTGACCGAGCGCCAGTCCGTCCAGGACAGCAGCCAACCCAGCGGCGCGCCCACCGCCACGGCACCCAGCCCGCCGATGGCCATCACCACACCGTTGAGCAAGGGCATGCGCGAGAGCGGAAACCAGATCGAGAGCGCCTGGATGGCCGCGCCCAGGCAGACCGAAACGCCCACGCCGATCAGCAGGCGGCCCGCCGCCAGCGCCGCCATATTGGCCGCCGAGGCAAACACCAGCGCGCCGGCCACCGCCACCAGCAGCAGCACGGCCTCGGTACGGCGTGGACCGAAGCGGTCGAGCAACAGCCCGGCCGGCAATTGCGCACAGGCAAAGCCAAGGAAATAAAAGCTGGTCAGCACGCCCAGATCGGCAGCGCCCAGGCCCATCTCGCGGATCAGGTGCGGCGCGAAGCCGAGATTGACGCCCCGGAAAATATAGGAAACCAGGAAGCCGAGCGAGAAAATGCAGAGCACGCGCCAGCGCGCGGCGGCATGCGAAGGCTCGCCGGCCCGTGGCGCGGGCAAGGACGGCGTTGCTGGGGAGGAAGGCGTATTGGCTGAAGTCATGTTCGCATTGTCGCCAGTCCCGGTGCGCGACACCAACGAAAGATACCTGCCGCAATTGTGAGTAGAATTTGACGGCAATGACCCTCCGACACCCTAAGCGCTCCGGCGCCGGCCTTCACGCCGAACCGGCTGAACCGACTGAGCCGGCCGGGCCGGCAGAACCAGCCCACCCGCATCGCCTCCCGCACCTGCCCGCGCTGCAGGCGCTGCGCGCCCTTGAAGCCGCCGCCCGCCACCGCAGCTTCTCGCGTGCCGCGGAGGAACTCGCCCTGACCCACAGCGCCATCAGCCACCATATCCGCGCACTGGAAGACAAGCTCGGCAGCAAGCTGTTCCAGCGCGCCGGCCACCTGATGGTGCCCACCAATGTGGGCGCGCGGCTGGCGGAGCGGATACGCGACGGGCTCGGCGAGCTGGAGGATGGCCTGCGCGAGGCCAGCAATGGCGGCGCCCCGCAAGTGGTACGGCTGGAAGTCAGCGTCATGGCCGACCTCGCCAATGCCTGGCTGATCCGCCGCCTGCCGAGCCTGCACGAAGCCCTGCCCGGGCTCGACCTGCACCTGCGCCTGCACACCGAGATCTCCCCGCCCGATCCCTATTCGGTGGACGTGGGCATCTGGCACCAGCGTGTCGACCTGCCCGGCTTTGCCTGCCATAACCTGATCGAGGACCACGTGATCGCGGTGGCCAGCCCGGCGTTGCTGGCACGCTACCCCGGTTTCACGATGGACGACCTGCCGCGCATGCCGATGCTGCGCTTCGCCCTGCGGCCCTGGCGGGACTGGCTGGAAAGCGCCGGCCTGCCCGGCGCCGAACCCGAGCGCGGGCCGATCTTCCAGGATGCGGGCATGATGCTGCAGTCGGCAGTGGCAGGGCTTGGCGTGGCCACCGCGCGCCTGCAGCTGGCCCGCGACTACATTGCCAGCGGCGAGCTGGTGCAGATCGGCACCACGCGCATTCCGTCCAGCCTGCACTACTGGGTCACCTGGCGCGAAAACAGTCCCCGCGAGAAGGCGATCCAGCAGTTCCACGGCTGGTTGCAAGGCCAGGTGGCGATCTCGGAGACCGGCACCTGACCCTGCGGTGCGCTGACGGGCGCCTGCGGTCCGCTAGCGGCCCGCCGCGCGCAGCGCCTCGATGCGCTCGCGCGTCAGCGGATGGGTCGAGAAGAAACTCCCGCTCTCGTCTTCGTCCTCCGCGGCACGGCGGCCGCGCCGCTCCCGCTTGGTCTCCCGCTCGCCCGGCGCGGCCGAGGCGCCGGCTTCCTGCCCTGGGGGAGCCTTGGCGGCCGGGTCGTCCGGCTGCTGGTGAGCAGCCTCCAGCGCTTCCAGCACATCGGCGAAGGCCGACACCGGCAAATGGTTGCGCTGCATGACCTCCACCGCATAGGCATCCGCCGCGCGCTCGTGGTCGCGCGAATAGCGCAGCGTCAGGATGGCGGCCGGCACCCCTGCCAGCACACTGGAATAATCGCCGAAGAAATAAGCGGCCAGCGCGCCCACCGCCGAGGCCTGCAGTATCTGCTGCAAGCCATGGCGCTGGGCCACATGCCCCGCCTCGTGGGCCAGCACACCCATCAGGCCGGGGCCGGACCCGGCCAGCTTCACCAGCTCGTCGGTGACCACGATGGTGCCGCCCGGCAACGCCAGCGCGTTGGCCCCGAGGCGGCCGCCCTGGCGGAACAGGATGAGGTAGCGGTGACCCGGATCGGGCGGGCGCGCCAGTGCCGCGAAGTCGGCGCGAATGCGCTCCTGCTGCGCCCGCGGCAGCGCCGAGGGCTGGAGCAGGCCATTGTCGAGACTGCTCAAGGTGGCGTCGCCAAGCCGTGCCTCCAGCGCCGGCGGCACGCTGCGCGCCACCATGCCGGCGCCCCACGGCAGTACCACGAAGTACCCCAGCACCAGCACCGCGACCAGGCCCAGCACCGACAGCGCCGCCAGGCGCCAGCTGTTCTGCGCCCGCACCACCCAGCCCTCGCGGTGGCCGCCGGCGGCCAGCAGCCCGGCAAAGCCGGCGTGATCGCTCACCTCGCAGAAGGCGCCGTCGGCAAAGGTCACCAGGCGCGGCGCGCGCTTGACCCGCTCGGAGACGCGCAGCGACGCCAGCGGCGCGCGGCGCAGCACCCCGCCGTTGGCTTCGCGCAGCACCGCGTCGCGGCCTTCGATGGACAGCTTGACGGCGTGGGCACGCGACGAGCGGCCGTCGAAATAAGTGGCGGCGACCGCAGCGGGATGGGCTGGGACGGCTTCGGGAAGATCCTGCATCAGGGCCTCGATATGGAAGTGACCGGCACGCTCAGAGTGCGATATCGATGTCGTACCAGTCCACCGCGGCATCGCCGAGCGCACCGACCTGCTGCGTTTCGCCAGCCACGAAGGCATCCAGCGGCGCCGCAGCCAGCATGGTCATGGATTCGATGCGGTAACGCATCGAGCGCACCCGCGCGAACGGCAGGAACAGTCCCAGCGTCAGCACATTGGCGATCATATTGGTCACGAAGATGAAAAGCAGGCGGCTCGCCTTGACCTCGCTGCGAAAGGCGTGCGGTGCCAGCGTGGTGTGGTTCCACACCAGGTTCTGCAGCCTTGCCATGAAGAAGGGGCCGACTGCCAGCAGCGCGATATAGAAGCCGATCACGGCGGCAACGGCGGAGGCTGCGGACGGCGAGGCGACACCCGCGCTCATCTGTGCCCCCAGCAGGCTGCCGGCCAGCGCCGTCAATGCCACCACCGCCACCATCATGCCGAAGGCGCGCAGGTAGACGCCGTAGAAGCCGCCCGCAGTCGCACTGATGCCGAACGGTGCCGTGCCAAAACGGGTGTTGTCATGCTGGTACTGCTTGAAGCGCTGGTGCGCCAGCGGCGCCAGCGCATACAGCGTGAGCACCGTCAGCACCGGCCACAGCAGGAACACCTTGTAGGCCTGGGCATCGCCGCCCGTGAAGGCGAAGCGCAAGCCACGGTAGCTCGAGTTGGCCATGCGGAAACGCAGCGAGCGCACCAACAATAGCGGAAACACTGCCGCGAGGGCCAGCCCCAGGGCGAGCGCCAGCAACAGCGAGACATGGCTGCTGAGCTGGAACAGCATGGCCATGCCGAAGACAATGGCGCGCCCCTTGAGGATGGCCGTAGCCCGGCCGTGGTAGTCGAAGCTGGCACCGTCCAAGCGGGTGTTGCGATAAAAGTACTGCATCGTGCGCACCTTGGCCCACGCAGAGTAAATGCCCAGCGTGACGATAGTCAGCAGCGCATTGACGATCCAGATGCGGAAATACTCCGAACCCGAACCGATGAACTCGAAACGCATCGGACGCGGCGACGCGGCAGCGGCCGGCACCGCGGGCGTTGCGAGCGGTGGCGCCAGGAAGGTGTTGTTATCTTCTTGTTGCATTGTGTTTATCCCCTGAAGACTGCAATTTGGCGGCGTTCCCGCTCGGCCGATGATCAGTGCAATGCGCGACGATATCGCTTTCGCTCCACTTCCGCGAGCAATGTATCAAAAATGCAAGCAAATCGATCGTAGGCGGCGGCATTTTAAGAAAGTTCTGGCCCCATCCAACAAGCCGAGCCTCCTCCAGCCCAATGTGAACCAGCCAACATCCGCCCCTTCAGGACTTGTGGACCAAGAAGCTGGAACAATCGGGCAAAACGCTCGCAAGACGTGGGCTGCCCGAGGAAGGCTGGGAAGCCGCCCCGCTTCGGACCCGCTTCATGCATGCTGCGTGGTCGTGGCGGAGCAACGCGCCGCACGGGGAGAACGCGGCAAGGGCCGGGCCGGGCGGAACAATACCGATTGGGTAGAATCCATGCAGACCAACGACGCGCCCCTGCGCAGGCGGCGCAGACCGCATGGAGACATCCGATGAAGCTTCGCATCCTCAGTGACCTGCACCTCGAGCACCACATGCCGGCATCGTTGCCGGCATGCGCCGCCGATCTGGTGGTGCTGGCCGGCGATATCGCCAACGGCCGCGCCGGCGTGGACTGGGCTGCGCGCAACTTTCCCGGGCCGGTGGTCTACGTGCCCGGCAACCATGAGTACTACGAAAGCTCCTTCGAGCAGGTCGATGCGCTGATGACGGAAGCAGCACGGGCTGCGCCTAACGTGCACGTCCTGAACGGAGCCGTCGCGCATTTTGACAATCCGGCCGGCGAACCGGTACGCGTGATCGGCACCACCTGGTGGACGGACTATGCTCTCTTCGGCGCCGACCGGCGCGAGGCATCGATGCTCGCCTGCGCCGGTGTCATGATCGACCATCGCCTGATCGAGATCGCGGACGGAGACGGCCGCAAGCGCCGGTTCACCACAGCCGACGCGCTGGCGCGGCACCAGGCGGCCAGTGACTGGCTGGCGGCGCAGCTCGCCACGCCCTTCGCCGGCAAGACGGTGGTGGTGACCCACCACGCCCCCGATCTTGGCAGCCTGGACCCGCGCTTCTCCCACGACCTGGTCTCGAGCGGCTTTATCTCGCGCCGACCCGATCTGGTCGCGCAGGCCGACCTTTGGATCCATGGCCACACCCACACCGGCTTCGACTATCGGCTCGACAACGCGCGCGTGGTTTGCAACCCGCGAGGATATGTGCATCGCAAGAGCGGCGAACTGGAAAACCCCGCCTTCGACTGGCGCTACACGGTAGAACTCTGAGCCAGGCCCTGCCAGGCACGGATACGGATAGGAAAACAAAAACCCCCGCCGGCTCGCGCCAGCGGGGGTTTTTGCTACTACGGGTGATGCGGGTGATGCGGGTATGGCAGGCCGCGTGACCGGCGGCCCGGCAGATTTACATCATGCCGTCCATACCGCCCATGCCGCCCATGCCGCCCGGCATTGCCGGAGCCGATTCGTCCTTCGGCAGTTCTGCCACGGCGCAATCCGTGGTCAGCATCAGCGAAGCGACCGATGCAGCGTTCTGCAGCGCGGTGCGGGTCACCTTGGTCGGGTCCAGCACGCCCATTTCCACCAGGTCACCGTACTCGCCGCTGGCGGCGTTGTAGCCGAAGTTGCCCTTGCCGTCGATGACCTTGGCCACCACGACCGAAGCTTCTTCACCAGCGTTCAGCACGATCTGGCGCAGCGGCTCTTCCATGGCGCGCAGCACGATCTTGATGCCCGCGTTCTGGTCGGCGTTGTCGCCGGTCAGGCCAGCGATGGCAGCGCGAGCGCGCAGCAGGGCCACACCGCCGCCGGGGACGATACCTTCTTCCACGGCTGCACGGGTTGCGTGGAGTGCATCTTCCACACGTGCCTTCTTTTCCTTCATTTCGACTTCGGTGGCAGCGCCAACCTTGATCACTGCAACGCCGCCGGCCAGCTTGGCCACGCGTTCCTGCAGCTTTTCACGGTCGTAGTCCGAGGTCGCTTCTTCGATCTGGGCACGGATTTGCTTCACGCGTGCTTCGATCGAGGCTGCGTCGCCGGCGCCGTCGATGATGATGGTGTTTTCCTTGCCGATTTCGATGCGCTTGGCTTGACCCAGTTCCTGCAGGGTTGCCTTTTCCAGCGTCAGGCCGATTTCTTCGGCGATCACTGCACCGCCGGTCAGGATGGCGATGTCTTCCAGCATGGCCTTGCGGCGGTCGCCGAAGCCCGGAGCCTTGACGGCGGCGGTCTTCAGGATGCCACGGATGTTGTTCACCACCAGGGTCGCCAGGGCTTCGCCTTCGACGTCTTCAGCGATGATCAGCAGCGGGCGGCCCGACTTGGCCACTTGTTCCAGCACCGGCAGCAGATCGCGGATGTTCGAGATCTTCTTGTCGAACAGCAGGACGAACGGGTTCTCCAGGGCAACAACCTGCTTTTCCTGGTTGTTGATGAAGTACGGCGACAGGTAGCCGCGGTCGAACTGCATGCCTTCCACGACTTCCAGCTCGTCGGCCAGCGACTTGCCGTCTTCCACGGTGATCACGCCTTCCTTGCCGACCTTGTCCATCGCTTCGGCGATCAGCTTGCCGATCACTTCGTCGCTGTTGGCGGAGATCGAGCCGACCTGGGCGATTTCCTTGCTGGTGGTGGTGGTCTTGGTCAGCTTCTTCAGCTCTTCGACCGCATTCACCACAGCCTTGTCGATGCCACGCTTCAGGTCCATCGGGTTCATGCCGGCGGCAACGTACTTCATGCCTTCGCGCACGATCGACTGGGCCAGCACGGTTGCGGTGGTGGTACCGTCACCGGCGTTGTCGCTGGTCTTGGAAGCCACTTCCTTGACCATTTGCGCGCCCATGTTCTGCAGCTTGTCCTTCAGCTCGATTTCCTTGGCCACGGACACACCGTCCTTGGTCACGGTCGGGCCGCCGAAGCTGCGCTCCAGCACGACGTTGCGACCCTTCGGGCCCAGGGTAACCTTCACTGCGTTGGCGAGAATGTTCACGCCTTCGACCATCTTGGCGCGGGCGGCGTCGCCGAATACTACGTCTTTAGCTGCCATGTTCTGAATCTCCTAAATCTGTACGAGTCGGGGTGCGTGGATTACTTGTTCACCACGGCCATGATGTCTTCTTCGCGCATGACCAGCAGTTCCTGGCCATCCACCTTCACGGCCTGGCCGGCATACTTGCCGAACAGCACGCGGTCACCCACCTTGACGTCGAGCGCGATCGAAGCACCCTTGTCATCCTTCTTGCCGGGGCCCACGGCCAGCACTTCACCTTGATCAGGCTTTTCGGCAGCGTTGTCGGGAATCACGATGCCGGAAGCGGTCTTGGTTTCATTGTCCAGACGCTTCACGATCACGCGGTCGTGCAAAGGACGCAGATTCATACGGACTCCTTGGTACAAAAAAGTGATTTTAGGTTCACAAAATTGGCCGCCAGCACTGACGGCCAGCAGAATTAGTACG
Source organism: Cupriavidus sp. 96C5-1 (assembly GCF_057798855.1). Taxonomy (NCBI): domain Bacteria; kingdom Pseudomonadati; phylum Pseudomonadota; class Betaproteobacteria; order Burkholderiales; family Burkholderiaceae; genus Cupriavidus; species Cupriavidus sp. 96C5-1. The sequence continues at coordinate 107,169 of NZ_JBYOJU010000007.1, forward strand.
CTAGGCGAGGTCTGTTAGCACTCATGCCCAACGAGTGCTAATTATAGGGACGGGGGTTTACGTTTTCAAGTCGGCAACTTGATACGTGTTTACCCTCTAACATCGATATTCGTTGCCAGCACCGGGCCCGACGGTGGATTCGGAGCACCCCGGATGTCGAAACAACGGGGCGGCGCGAGAAGGAAAATGCCGGTGCAGGCAGAGAAAGAGACCCCTTCCCGCTGCGGCCCTATCACGCGGGCTGCGCCAGCGTGCCGGCACCTGCAGCCGGGCACCAGCGGCACAACGACGGTGTGCTCCCCTTGGCACTTGGGTGTCTTCCGCGCGAAACAATACGCGGATATAGTCAGCCTTGCACCGGGATCGGGCTGATAAGTCTGGAATGCCAATGCCCACGGCGCCCTGCAAGGGGTAGGCGTGACGGGATCCCGAGGGGCCACCTGCAGACCCTGCCTATCCCATGCGCATCTGAGAATGCCAGGGTTGGGATCTGCAGCCGGCGCTGGATCGCGGGGATAGGAGCCATCATGCTGATGGCTCTTTTTGTTTGGCCTGGCGCTGTCAGGTGTCCGCCGGGAACGCGCCATCCCCCAGCACCCAGAAATCTGGCATATCCCGGCCGGGGCTTTGCAGCACCAGCATGTGGCCGCACTTCCTGCACTGGTAGGCGTGCGCGGTTGCGCCTTCACGCGGGGACAGGTCCGGCGCTTTTTCAAGATCCGGGTGGGGCGGCAGGTGTCCTGGCCTGCCGGCTTGGCCTTTGCATCGATCGCACGGCAACATTTGCGCACCTCATCATGATTGCTCGACGCAGCCATGATTCTTTGAATGATCAGGATGGATGGCTGCCTGATGGGCCCCGACGGGAATTCACCTGCAGGACCCTGGATACAGCAGCAATATCCACTCGGGCCCGCGGGCGCATGGCCCTGATCCTGCGCACCATGGCGAGCTTGCCCGTCGTCCCTGGCAAGCCAAGCTTTCCGAGTCTCACATCGACTGCTGCGTCGCACAATTAATTATATGCGCCATACCGCATCTTGAGCCAGGAAGGCTAAAATCCGGAAATCATGCAGCGCGGCATGAACGCCCTCCCGCCCCGCATTCCCGAACCTCGGAGAGACTCAGGCGAGCACGCCGGCTCAGCCGGATAGCGGGGCGGACTTGCCTGCCACGATGCCGGTTCCCTGGCGCGCGGTCGTGATCTCATAGGACGGCGGCAACGGCGCCCCGCCCGGGGCCGCTTCCCGCGGGGATTCGGCAACGGGTACCGTAACGATGGCGAATACCGATAACGGGCACCAGAAAAGCGACCTGAAGAGGCTCATACAGCGATTGACGATGCCGCCGGCAAGATTCGGTGGAAACACTCGGCAGCGGACGGCTGTGCATCACGCAAGACACCTTCCGGTGCGTGTGCCTCGCCGTGCTCAAGCCATCCGCGTCAAGATGAAGATTGCGTAGCCATCTTAACGACCGCCCGAGGCCAATGGTTGAGACTGTCATCAACTATTCACGAAGCGCGCGAGCGGGATGCTGCCGCGAATCGCGTGCAGGGCTTATACAATCGCGCTCGCCCAACATGCTCTCGCCCTCCTGCTCATGCCCATGTCCAAAAACCTCGTATTCGCCACCCTGGTGTTGACCGGCTGCTTCGCCGGCGGTGCCTCGGCCGACATCCTTGGCGCCGGTTCGACCGCCGCAGCGCCGGTCTATCGCGTATGGGCCGCAGCCTACAAGAACGCCACCGGCGCAGCCATCAAGTACGATGCAGTGGGCTCGGGCGAAGGCATCAGGCGCATTCGCGAGGGACAGGTCGATTTCGGCGCATCGGATGTGCCCATGCCCGAGCCAGAAGCGAAAAAGGCGGGCCTGGTCTTTGTCCCGTCCGTGGTGACGGCGGCGGTGCCGGTAGTCAACCTCCCCGCGCTCCCGCCGGGGAGGCTGAAACTGACCGGCGAACTGCTGGCAGGCATTTTCCAGGGGAAACTGGAATACTGGGATGCGCCCGAGATCCGCGCGCTGAATCCGGGCGTCACGCTTCCGAAGCTGCCGATCAGGCCGGTGGTGCGCGCCGACGGCTCCGGCACGACCTATCACTTCAGCGACTACCTGAGCGCAGTCAGCGGCGAATGGAAGACCGCCTTTGGTGCGCGGTCCACCCTGCCCTGGCCTGCGGGCTTCACCGCCGTGCGGGGCAGCGCGGAAGTGGTCAAGGCGGTACAGAACGTGGCCGGCGCAATCGGCTATGTGGATTACAACTATGTACTGGAAGGCAACCTGAACGCCGTCCAGCTGCGCAATGCCGCGGGGCGATTCGTATCGGCGCAGGTCGGCGGATTCCGCGAGGCGGTCCTCCACAGCGACTGGAACCGGAAGGGCGACTTCACCGCCAGCCTGATCAACCAGCCCGGCGCTGACACCTGGCCTATCACCATGGGCACCTTCATCGCAATCCCGGCGGTGAGCAAGACCGGCACGCGCACGCTTGACGCATTGAAATTCATCACCTGGGGCTACCTCCACGGCGACGATCTCGCCCGCGACGCAAAGTTTGTCCCGCTCCCGGAGCGGGTCCAGGCCAACGCCTATCGCGAACTGGCGCGCATCACCGATGTCCATGGCGCGGCCATCGGCTTGCAGAGCATCGGCGCACAGGCTCCCCGGCAATAGCAGTCCGGGCGCCCGGCGAAAGGACCGGCAGCGGCAAGGCCCGCCCGGCCGCCCCATGCGGCAAGGGTCGGTCCGGCGCCGGCGCTATTGCTATTGCGCGGGACTGGCTTCGCGCGCTTTGCGCTTCGACGGGCGTCCGGTCTTCACGGTTTCGACTCCGCCCACGGCCGCCAGCAGCTTCTTCTCGGGCAGGGCTTCCAGCAGCTTGAGGCCGGCCCTGAGCAACTCGCTCTTCTTCACATGCGCTCCGCCGTTCAGGCACCGGCGCTTGAGTTCCGCCAGCTTTCGATAATCCCATTCGGGCATGGTGAAGCTGTCGCGCACCACTTTCTTCTTGCCACCCCCTTGGCCGCCGTTGTCCGCGCCGTTCTCCCGCGGCGCCTTCCCCGGCTTCGCGGCGGCGCCTTTCGTTGCCCCGCTCGAGGCTTTGGACTTCACAGCGGGACCGCCGGCCTTGTCAGCCGCTTCAGGCTTCCGGGCCCTCTCGGCCTTCGCGGCTTTCGCCGGCTTCGTCGTCTTCACCACCGTGGTCGCCGGCGCGCCGGCTTCGCCGTTTGCCGCGACCGGGGCGGCAGTGCGTGCCTTCCGATTTGAACCCGTTGCCATATATCCTCCGCGGAGCATTGTTTTCAGGCAAATACAGTATATATCGTTTATTCCGCGCAACTGGCAGCACGCCAGCGAGGCCGGGAGGCGGTCAACGAGGCGATGGCCGCAGCGGCAGGCGGCGCGCCTTTCGCTGCCGCACGGCGCGCACTACCATGCAAGAGAGCAGCCGCCTGGCACGCAAAGGGAAAGCCGAAGGGCGGGCCGGCAGATACCGGTGTCCATGCTGGGGCAAATGCCGGTAGATCCTCCATCCCGCGCGCGACACCAGCCCGAGCCCTCCCGTTCACGGTCACGAAGGAGCGTCCCATGACCACCCCCGATACCGCAGCCCTGCCCAGCGCCATTGACGCGTTGCGCAATGCCGTTGCACACGTCCTGGTCGATTGCACCCTCGCCGCCACCTATTGCCCGCTCAAGACCGCGCATGGCCGCACCTCCTTCGTCGACCTGATGAATGGTGTCGCACTGGAGTACCGGAGGGAGGGCATGGAGCAGGAAGCCTTGCTTGCCGAAGCCGTCGTCGCCGATTTCCTTGCCGACGCGCCAACGCGTCGCGACGCGGTTTTCCCGCCGGCCGGGGCGTGAATTCGGCCCGGTATCCGCATGCCAAGCCAAGCCAGCGCGAGCAGGCCCACCGGCGCCGGCATCATCCGGAACGGATCTGAAACGCCCCGAGGCAGCGCCTAGGCCGGATCGGTGCGGAACCAGCCGGTCAGCGCCCAGCGGGTCCGCCGGCAAGGCAGCACTTCATGCGGGATCAGGTCGCTGCGAAACACTGCCAGCCGCGCGCATTGCGGCAGCACCTGGCGCAATGCGGTGGCCTGGCCATCCGGCGGATACAGCACAAGTTCGCCGCCATCGTGCGGCTCCCACTCCGGGTTCAGATAAAGCACCAGCGAGATTTTGCGGTGCTCGGTCGCCCGGTGCTGGTCCAGGTGCTTCTTGTAGGCAGTGCCCACCGGATAGTGCGAGAAGTGAAACTCCTCGCGCTTCAGGCCAAGATAATACCGGGCATTCAAGGCCTGCCGGAACCCGGCCGCCCAGGCCTGGAAGTCCTGCGTGGCCCCGGCGACAGGCGCATCGTCCAGCCACAGGATCGAATCACCGCGGATGTCCGGATCGCGGGCGGCTTCCTGGCCCCGGCCTATCCGGGCCTGATGAAACAAGCCGCCCTCCCAGGCAGCACGGCTGTCGCGATATAGCCGCGCCACCAGGGCGGGGTCGACGAGTTCGTCGGAGACAGCCCAGCCCTGCTCTTCCAGGGCGGCAAACAAGGTTTCCAAAGCAGACATTGATACCTGATTTCAATACGGGACAACAAACAACAGGACAAGAGGCAAAGAGCGTGGCGATCGCGCGAAGCGAATGCCGGGCAATAGCATGGCATGACATGGCATCCACATGGCGCAGGGAGAGCGCGCCGGGGGCCAGGAATGTGCGCCTGTCGCGACGCGGCGTCCCAGCGCATGGCCGTGCCCGCAAGATAGCGCAAGAGCCCGGCGTGCAGCCAGCGACCGGCTACATTCCGCCGCCGTCGAGATACGCCAGCGCCAGGCTCACGGCGCGGCGGGCCTTGAGCACGTAGATCACCTGCCGGTCCCGGATGCTGAGCGACAGCACATCCGCCTGCATCAGCTCCTTGAAATAATGGCTGGCGCGCGGCAGGCTCAGTCCGGCAATGGCGGCCAGGTCGAAGGCCGGCATGCCGGCTTCGCCGGCCTCCAGCAGCGCGCGGCAGATCGCCGCGCGCGCAGGCACTGCCATCAGTGCGTAGGTCAGGGTGCTCGCTTGATCGGTCTCCATGGCTACATCTTCCTGCTTGTCGTCCTAATGTCGTTATATGTACCAGCGGGGCCGTTGAGATGCCACGGTTCACCCGCCGCGACCGCCTGACACCTACTTTCTACGCGGCAGGCAGGGCAAATGCAACCCGCGAGGGCTGGCCCGCGCACAATTACACGGGATTACAACAGGCGGCAACTGGCCGGACGGGCATCGCGACCCGGCTGGCAGCGGTCTCGCCAGCGCCGCCGCCGCAGTCCTTCCCGGCCAGCAAGCCAGTCTGCCGCATCACGGCTGCGCTTGCTCCTGGCAAGCGACGTATTTCGCCGACCGTCGCGGCAAGATACCGTAACAGTCATGCACACACCGCCAGCCGTCAGCGCCGCCGGTGTATTCCACGCACCACTTGCGAACGCCGCTGCGCCGAGAATGCCGAAAAAAGGCGCGCGACGGCGTAAACAATTGAAATACGCCGTAATGCACGGTGCATTACACAGCTTCCCGCGCCGCACTATGCTAGCGGTAGAACAGGCCGGCGCCACGCCGGCGCCGGACATGTGCGGCCGCTCGCCCCGCCGGCCCGCGCATCAACCCGCATCAACCCGCAAAACCGGCATCGCTCCAAGAAGGTCCAGCATGACCATCGCCAGTCCCTCCCACCCATGAACGCGACGTGCCTGTTCTCGCCACGCCTGCTCTGCACCGCGCTTGCCTGCGCCTGGCTACTTGGCTGCGCGGTCGGGCCCGACTACAAACGCCCCCCGGCCGACACGCCGGCGGCCTACCGCGAAGCCGTGCCCGACGATCACCAATGGAAGATAGCGGAACCGCGCCCGGTGGACCTTAGCCAGGCGTGGTGGTCCGGCTTTGGCGACCCCCGCCTCGATGCGCTCGTTGCGCAAGCCAATGCCGCCAACCAGACCCTGCGCCAGGCCGAGGCCCAATACAGGCAAGCACGCGCGCTGGCCCAGGCGGCACGCGCGGGCTTGTTCCCAACGCTTGGCGCCAACGTATCGGTGGGGCGCGCCCACACCAATACGCTGGGCGTCCAGGCGGTGTCGAACACGCACGTAGCCAATCTCGACGCTAGTTGGGAAGTCGATCTGTGGGGGCAGGTGCGGCGCAGCATCGAAGCGGCACGCGACAACGCGCAGGCCAGTGCCGCCGACCTTGCCGGCGCCCGCCTGACCATCCAGGGCGAGCTGGTGCAGGACTACATCCAGTTGCGCGTGACCGACGTGCTCAAGGATCTCTATACCCGTACCATCGCCGCCTACCAGACCTCGCTAAAGCTGACCCAGAGCCAGTTCCGCGCGGGCGTGGCGACCGAGGGCGACGTCGCGCTGGCCCAGGTGACGCTGAACGCGGCGCAGGCACAGGCGATCGATCTCGATGTGCAGCGCAGCCAGCTCGAGCACGCCATCGCGGTACTGCTGGGGCGCGCCCCGGCCGAGTTCACGCTGGCGCCCGAGGCGTTCACGATGCGCCCGCTGGCCGTGCCGCCGGGGCTGCCCTCGGCGCTGCTGGAACGCCGCCCCGACATCGCCGGCGCCGAGCGCCGCATGGCGGCAGCCAATGCCAATATCGGCGTAACGCGCGCCGCATACTATCCGTCGCTGGTGTTATCGGCGATGGGAGGTGGCAGCAGCGGCAGCCTTGCCAACTGGTTCGGTCCGCCCGGCCGGGTATGGGCGCTGGGCGCGGCACTGGCCGGCACCATTTTCGACGGCGGCCTGCGCAACGCGCAGAATGACCAGGCCGTGGCGGCCTACGACGCGGCCGTGGCCAGCTATCGGCAAACAGTGCTCGGTGGCCTGCAGGAGGTGGAGGACAACCTCTCGGCGCTGCATGTGCTCGACGAGGAAGTGGTGGTTCAGGACCACGCGGTGGAAGCCGCCCGCGTAGCCGAACGCGTGAGCCTGGCGCAGTACCGGGCCGGCACCGCATCTTATCTTTCGGTGGTAACAGCCCAGGCTCTCTCACTGTCTAACGAGCGAACCGCTATCCAGCTGCGTGGCCGGGAGCTGGCCGCCAGCGTCGCGCTGATCAAGGCGATCGGCGGCGGCTGGCACAGCGATGCGCTGGCTGTCGCCGGCCGCGCCGGCACCCCGGGCCCTGCCGCCTCGCCAACCGCCGAGCTTGCGATGCCCGCCATGCCCAGTCCGCCCTCCGCTGCCGGCATCGGTGGCCGGGGCGTCCCAGTCCAACCCTGATTTGCATCGGCAGACCATTTACCAAGGCTTTCCATGGCGACCCCGTCCTCCCGCCGCAATCCCGTCCTGATCGGCCTCGCCGTGCTTGTGCTGGCCGCCCTGGCCTGGTTCGCCACCGGCCCGCTCAGGCGCATGCAGGCGCCGCGCCCGGCCCAGCCCCCGGTGCCTGCGGTCTCGGTTTCCAGCGCGCTGGTAAAGCGCGAAAACGTACCCATCGGCCTGTCCGGCGTGGGCACCGTGCAAGCCATGGCCACGGTGACGGTCAAAGCGCGCGTGGACGGCCAACTCGACCGGGTGGGCTTTGTCGAAGGCCAGGACGTCAAGGCCGGCCAGTTGCTTGCGCAGATCGACCCGCGCACCTTCCAGGCGCAGTTGCAGCAGGCCATGGCGCAGAAGGCGCGCGACGAAGCACAGCTCGCCAACGCCCGGCTGGACCTGCAGCGCTACGAGGGTCTGATCAAGGAAAACGCCACCACCCAGCAAACCCTGGACACCCAGCGCGCGCAGGTGGCCCAGCTGGCCGCCGCGGTGAAGACCGACGAGGCCCTGATCAACGTCGCCCGCGTGCAACTCGACTACACCACCATCACGGCGCCGCTGGCCGGGCGCGTTGGCGCACGCCTGGTCGACCCGGGCAATATCGTGCACGCGGCGGATGCCAACGGGCTGGTGGTAATACGCCAGATCGACCCTATCGACGTGGTGTTCACGCTGCCCGACGGCGAATTCCAGCGCATCAACCGCGCCATGCAGGCCAGCCACGCGCCGCTGGCGGTCGAGGCCAGCGAGCGCGGCAGCAGCACGGTGCTCGGGCGCGGCGGGCTGATCCTGCTGAACAACACCATCGACACAACTTCCGGCACCATCCAGCTCAAGGGCCGTTTTCCCAATCCGACGCATACCCTATGGCCGGGCCAGTACGTCAACGCGCGCCTGGTGCTGGGCGAGCGCGACCAGGCGCTGACGATTCCGGCCTCGGCCGTGCAGCGCAGCCAGACCGGCACCTATGTCTATGTGGTGCAGCCGGACCATACCGTCGCCTCCCGCGCGATTGAGGTAGCGGAGATCCAGGACGCCAAGGCCATCGTGGCCAAGGGCCTGGCGGCCGACGAGCGGGTGGTGGTGGACGGGCAGTACAAGCTCAAGCCGGGTACGCGCGTGAGCGAGGCAGCGCCGGCGGCCACCGCGGCGGCGAGCTCCGGAGCCGCACCGGCCCCCGCCGCACAAAGCAGCGCCGGGAACGCACGGCCATGAGCATTTCAGCAACCTTTATCAAGCGCCCGATCGGCACCTCGCTGCTGGCGCTGGCCGTGCTGCTGGTCGGCGTAGCGGCGTGGCCGCTGCTGCCCATCGCCCCGCTGCCGCAGGTGGATTTCCCCACCATCCAGGTGTCGGCGAACCTGCCCGGCGCCAGTCCGGAAACCATGGCGTCGAACGTGGCGCAGCCGCTGGAGCGCCAGTTCTCGCTGATCAGCGGGCTGACGCAGATGACCTCGACCAGCGCGCAGGGCAACGCCCAGATCACGCTGCAGTTCGACCTCAACCGCAGCATCGATGCCGCAGCGGTGGACGTGCAGGCCGCCATCAATGCTGCCAGCGGCCAGTTGCCCGGCAACCTGCCGACCCCGCCCACGTTCCGCAAGATCAACCCGGCCGACTCGCCGATCCTGGTGCTGGCGGTGCAGTCCGACACCCTGCCGCTGACCGAGATCAACGACTACGCCGACAACGTGCTGGCGCAGCAGATCTCGCAGATTTCCGGCGTGGGGCTGGTCAATATCGGCGGCCAGCAGAAGCCATCCGTGCGCGTCCAGGTGGACCCGCAGAAACTCTCTGCCATGGGCATGAGCCTGGAAGACGTGCGCAACGTGATTGCCACCACCACGGTCAACCAGCCCACCGGCAGTACCGATGGCCGCACCAAGGCCTTCAACGTCTACACCAATGACCAGGTCACCAAGGCGTCTGCCTGGAACGACATGGTGCTGGCCTACCGCAACGGCGCGCCGGTGCGCGTGCGCGACGTCGGCGTGGCGGTGGACGGCCCGGAGAACGCCAAGCTGGCGGGCTGGGGCTTTGCCGGCGCGGCCGCGCCGGCGGGCAACACCTTCCACAATGGCCGCGCCATCATCCTGGCCGTCACCAAGCAGCCGGGCGCCAATGTGATCGAAACGGTGGACCGCATCCGCGCCGCCCTGCCCAAGCTGCAGGCCGCGATCCCGCCGACCATCAGCGTCAATACGCTGGCGGACCGCACCCAGACCATCCGCGCCTCGGTGGCGGACGTGGAGTTCACGCTGGTGCTGACCATCGCGCTGGTGGTGATGATCATCTTCGTGTTCCTGCGCAACGTTGCGGCTACCGTGATTCCCAGCGTCACCGTGCCGCTGGCCCTGATGGGCACCGCCGGCGGCATGTACCTGCTCGGGTACAGCCGCGACAACCTCTCGCTGATGGCGCTGACCATCGCGGTCGGCTTCGTGGTGGATGACGCCATCGTGATGCTGGAGAACATCTATCGCCACGTGGAAGACGGCATGTCGCCGATGGAAGCCGCGCTCAAGGGCGCCGGCGAGATCAGCTTCACCATCGTGTCGATCTCGGTCTCCCTGGTGGCGGTGTTCATCCCGCTGCTGCTGATGGGCGGTATCGTCGGGCGGCTGTTCCGCGAGTTCGCCGTCACCGTCACGCTCACCATCGTGGTGTCGGTGCTGGTCTCGCTGACGCTGACGCCGATGCTGTGCTCGCTCTACCTGACCCCGCCGCGCGGCCACCATCACGGGCGCATCTACCAGTGGTTCGAGCATGGCTTCGACGCCATGCTGGCGGGCTACAAGCGCGCGCTGGACGTGGTGATGCGCCATCAGTTCTTTACGCTGTGCACGTTTATCGGCACCGTGGCCGTCACCGTGGCGCTCTTTGTCTACATCCCCAAGGGCTTCTTCCCGCAACAGGATACCGGCTTCATGTTCGGCATCGCGGAATCCGCCCAGGATGCCTCCTTCCGGTCGATGAACGAGCGCATGGTGCAGCTGGCGGATATCGTGCGCGCCGATCCCGACGTCGCGGCGGTGGGCATGAGCGCCGGGCAGAACACCCTCAATACCGGCAATTTCTTCATCAGCCTCAAGCCCAAGGACGAGGGCCGCACCGCCAGCGCCGACCAGGTGATCGCCCGGCTGCGTCCGAAGCTGGCCCAGGTGCAAGGCGCCAACCTGTTCCTGCAGGCCGGCCAGGACATCAACGTGGGCGGGCGGCTGTCGCGCACGCAGTACCAGTACACGCTGATGGACTCCAACCTCGACGAACTGAACCAGTGGGCGCCGCGCATCCTCGAACGCCTGAGCAAACTGCGCGAGCTGCGCGACGTGGCGTCCGACCAGCAGAACGCCGCCGCCGCCGCGCGCCTGACCATCGACCGCGCGCGCGCCTCCAGCTTCGGCATTACGCCGGCCCTGATCGACGCCACGCTGTACGACGCGATCGGCCAGCGCCAGGTGGCGCAGTACTTCACGCAGATCAACAGCTACCACGTGATCCTGGAAGCCACGCCGGCGCTGCAGGAAGACCCGCGCCTGTTCAATAGGCTGTACATCACCTCGCCGCTGACCGGCGAACAGGTCCCGCTGTCCACTTTCGTCAAGATCGATACCGACAGCACGGCCTATCTGTCGATCAGTCACCAGGGGCAGTTCCCCGCCGTCACCATCTCCTTCAACCTGGCCCAGGGCGTGGCGCTGGGCGATGCCGTCAAGGCGATCAACACCACGCTGGCGGGCATGGGGCGCCCGCAAACGCTCTCCGGCGCGTTCCAGGGCACGGCCCAGGCCTTCGGCGCCTCGCTGGCGTCGCAGCCCTACCTCATCGCCGCCGCGTTGATCGCCGTGTATATCGTGCTGGGCCTCTTGTATGAGAGCTACATCCACCCGCTCACCATCCTCTCCACCCTCCCCTCCGCCGGGGTGGGCGCGCTGCTGATCCTGCTCGCAGGCGGCTATGACCTCAGCGTGATCGCGCTGATCGGCATCATCCTGCTGATCGGCATCGTCAAGAAGAACGGCATCATGATGGTGGACTTCGCGCTCACTGCCGAACGCGACCGCGGCATGAAGCCGGAAGAAGCGATCTACCAGGCCTGCCTGCTGCGCTTCCGTCCCATCATGATGACCACCATGTGCGCGCTGCTCTCCGGCCTGCCGCTGATGCTGGGGCACGGCGCGGGTTCCGAGCTGCGCAGGCCGCTGGGTTTCGCGATGGTTGGGGGGCTGGTGTTGTCGCAGATGCTGACGCTGTTCACCACGCCGGTGGTGTATCTCTACCTGGACCGGGCGCATTACTGGTATATGCAGCGCAAGGCGCGGCGGCAGGCCCGCCGCGAGGAGCGGGAGCATGCGGCGCTTAGCGAGACCGAACGGGAGCGTCGGCGGGGGTTGGCGGCGGGGGAAGGGGATTGAGGGATTGGATCGGATGGTTGATTTGGTTTGTCGGGCTGTCGGGCGGCTGTAGGGACCTGATTCAGGTCTGCAGGGCCTAAAGGCGGAGTGGTGTCGGGCTCTTGGGCACATGTAGGTGTCACTTTTCTTTACTCGTAAAGAAAAGTAACCAAAAGAAAGCGATCCTTGCAGGAGGCTGGCGTGTCGGGCTTGCTGGCTTTGCGGATTCATGGTGGGCGCGGCGGTTCTAATAAACTGCTGGCGCTACCGGCACGAACGGCATTGCCGCTGCGAATGAGAGTGGTTTCATTGTATGACCCCTGAATGACGAACTCGCTTACCCTTTCATGCATCTGCCGTTACCGGTTTATATGGCCACTCGATCGTGAACGGCACGGGTTTCGTCGTGGGCGCGGTGGCCCCAAATTTGGGATGCTCGTCTCCAGGGCCTGTCAGTTTTTTTGTGTGCAGGGCAGGTAAAGGCTCACCGCCAATTGGAGCGGTGAGCCAGCATTATCTCAATGATGCGGATGGGTGAAGCGCTCTTCGTAGAGGATTGCAAACTGGTTCATGGCAGCCTTCCAGTCATGCGTTGAACTACCCCATTTCCCGGTGATGTTGCGCAGCGCTAGCCATAGCAGCTTGGTTGCTGCCTCGTCGCTGGGGAAGTGGCCCCGCGTCTTGATGATCTTGCGCAGTTGCGCATTGATGCTCTCAATGGCATTGGTCGTGTAGATGATCTTGCGGATCGCCGGCGGGAACATAAAGAACGGGATCACCTGGTCCCAGGCCCGACGCCAGGACGCGGCGATCGGTGCGTACCGCTTGCCCCACTCTCCTTGCTCGAAGGCCGCCAGCTCGGCCAGCGCCGCCTCCACATTGGGTGCGGTGTAGACGGGCTTGAGCACCGCCGCCACGGCCCGACGCTCCTTCCAGCTGACGTACTCCAGGCTGTTCCGGATCAGATGCACGATGCAGGTCTGCAGCGTCGTGTTCGGGAACACCGCATTCAGGGCCTGCTCCATGCCCTTGAGGCCGTCGGTGAATCGGTCACTGAACTGATGAACTCGGGCGAGACCTCGGTACCGTATTGCTCGGCCAGAAATGCCTGGATCTCGCGCACGGTCATGCCCCGGGCATACATGGCGATGATCTTGTCGTCGAAGCCGGTGAAGCGCCGCTCGTGCTTGGGAATCAGGATCGGATCAAAGCTGCCGTCACGATCGCGCGGGATCTCTACCCGCAGCGGGCCGTCCTCGGTCAGGACGGTCTTGGCGCTCTTGCCGTTGCGTTGGTTGGCTATGCCGGCCGGGCGCCCAGCGCCCGGAGGGTAGCCTAGATGATGGCCCAGTTCGGCGCCCAGGGCCCGCTCGATCAGGGCCTTCTTGAACGCCATCGAGGCCTCCTGAACCGCTTCGGCGGTCATGGGGCTCTTTACAAAATGGGCGATCAAGTCCTCGGGAATGGCCGGCAGCTCACGGCCGGCAGCCTGGCTGGTCTTGGTTTTGCGTGGCATGACATGCTCCTTGGGCGACATGTTATGCCCTAAACACAAAATTTCCGACAGGCACGTATTCGCCTCAAGCCGGGGGGCCACCGCGCCCACGACGAAACCGCAAGGATCGGGAGACAGTAGCCATTCGCGCCGGTAACGGCAGATGCGTGAGCCACCACGGGCCATTGCCATCAGGGGCGCTATACTGAAACCAGTGCCATCCGCATTGGCAATGCCGTTCGCGCCGGTAGCGCCAGCAGTTTATTAGAACCGCCGCGCCCACCACGAATCCGCAACGTTCCCGATCCTGATAAGCCAGCCCCCCTGCAAGGGGTCGCTTTCTTTTGGTTACTTTTCTTTACGAGTAAAGAAAAGTGACACCTCCATGTGCCCAAGAGCCTGACACCACTCCGCCTTTAGGCCCTGCAGACCTGATTCAGGTCCCTGAAACGGCCAGAAATACCCTATGTCACCTCCATCACCCCATTCATAGTCTCATGCCCCGATCCACAAAAAATATCGCATAAAAACGCAAACGTACCCGCCGTCTTGGGTGTCGCGGCAACGCGCACCACCTGCCCCGGCGGCAGGTCCGCGCGAATCCCGAAGTCCGGCACGCTGAACCCCATGATCACATCCTGCGCTGTCAGCTCGAACACCACCGGCTCGCCGACGCGCAGTGCGATGTGGTTGGGCGTGAAGATGAATTTGCGCGCGTGCACCTTGATCACGCGCGGGGCGGCGGCGGCGCTGCGCAATAGCGGCGCGCCGCCCGCCAGGGCGAGCAGGCAGTACAGTGCGCGCCTGCGGCTGATTCCTTCCCGGGATACTGCTGCCATAGCCTACTCCTTGTGTTTGCATTGCACGGTGGCTACCGCCATCGCTCAACCGTGAACCGTCAATCGCCAGGCCGCGGGCACCGGCTCAACCTGTGACCGGCTTCTCCGCGATGCCGAATTCGCCCGCTGCGACCTTTGCCTCCACCTCGCGCCAGCCCAGGCCCCGGTATGGATGGGCCGGGTCCCACGGCAACGGCAAACGCTGCGCCTGCGAGCCCGCGACCGGCAACGGGAACATCAGAGAACGCGCGGCATGGTGGGCGATATGCCCGGTCATGTGGTGATGCTCCTGATGGATGTGGCCATAGAACACGGTCACGTTAGGATGCGGCATCAGGCGCTCGATCACCTGGGCTCCATCGCGCGTGGCCCAGTCCCATTGCGGATAGAGATCGAACAGCGGACGGTGCGTGAACACCACGATGCGGGCCGACTGCGGCTGCTGCGCAAGGTCGGCGGCAAGCCAGTCGAGTTGCGTCGCGCCGACCCGCCCGGCGGGATCGGACACGTTGTCAAGCACGATGAAGTGCACCCCCTTGTGGTCGAATACATAGTGGGTAGGCCCGAACAGTTCGCGGTAGGCAGCGCCTTCGTCCAGGCCGGCATCGTGCTCGCCCGGCATCAGGTGCACCACGGGAACCTTGAGATCGGCAATGATCGACTTGAACTCGCGCATGCGGCGGCGCCGCTCGGCGGGATCGTCGGTGGTCTGGGTGAGGTCGCCGGTGAACATCAGGAAATCCGGCGGCTCCGCCAGTGCATTGACCGCCGCCACCGCCTTGGGCAAGGTGCCGCGCGCGTCGGGGTTGGGCGGACCCTGGAAACCCCAGTGCGCATCCGACAGTTGCACGAAGTAAAAGGTTTCGTCGCGCCCGGCGGCCCATCCGGGCAGGGCCGAGGCAAAGACCGCGCCGCCGGCGCAGGCGGCTAGGTTGAGGAAATCGCGCCGCTTCCAGGCTCGTGTCATGGTGGCTCCATAGATTGCCGGGGGGATGTCTGTAATACCTGGGCGACGGCGCGCTTATTCCCGGCGGGGAAGGAAAATTTTTTTCGTGGTTGGCGGAGGAATCGGGAATAAACTCGACGCAGCCCCGGTATACGCGGATGGAACCACCCCCAGCGCCAAGCCCAAGGAGTGATGTGAACGCAGCCGACCGGCGCCGCCGTTTCGACGAGCTGGTGCTCCCGCATCTCGACGCCGCCTACAACCTGGCGCGCTGGCTTTCGGGCAGCGCCGTCGAGGCGGACGACGTGGTGCAGGAAGCCTGCCTGCGGGCCTTCTGTTTTTTCGACAGTTTCCGCGGCGACCAGCCACGCGCCTGGCTGCTGGCGATCGTGCGCAACACGTGGTTTTCCGCCTGGCGCAAGCGGCAGCAGCCAGGCCAGGGCGACAGCGCCGGCTACGACGATGCGCACCACGACGGCGCGCCCCTGCCCGGCTGGCAGGACGGCCACGGCGATAGCCCCGAACAATGGCTGCTGCGCGCCGACGATGTCCGCCTGCTGCACCTCGCGCTGGAGCGCTTGCCGGCGGCCTTCCGCGAGGTGCTGGTGCTGCGCGAACTGGAGGATCTGCCATATCGGGACATCGCCGCCATTGCCGATATTCCGCTGGGCACCGTGATGTCCCGGCTGGCGCGCGCGCGGAAGCTGCTGGCGCAGGCAGTACTCGCCCTGCGCCAGGAGGGGATGCACGCCACCGGCGCCCGCGCCGGCGGCAATGACGGCGCGGCAAGCCCCCGTTCCACCGTGCCCGACACAGGCAGGACAGCGACGGTAACGGGCAACAGCGGAACCTCGTCGCGTCCTGCCGGGGAGACAGGCCATGAACTGCAATGACGCCCGCCTGCTGCTGCAAGCCTGCGCCGACGGCGAACTCGGTGCGGGCGATACCTTGCGCCTTGAGCGGCACCTGTCGCAATGCCCGGGTTGTACCGCCGAGCTTGCACACGTGCACGAACTGCGCGCGGCGTTGCGTGCGAATGCGCCCTACCATCGCGCCGGCCCGGCCTTGCGCGCGCGGCTGGGCGCCGCGCTGGACCAGGAGCAGACGCCTGGCCCGGTGGTGGCGGGGGGGGCCCGCGCCCCCCCCCCGCCCCACGCCCCCGGGCGCCCCGGGGGGGCCCCGCGGTGGCAGCGGATGCAGCGCTATTTCGAATGGAGCCCGGCGGCCAATGCCGCCATGGCCGCGCTGACGGTGGCGACGCTCGGCATCGGCGTGGCCCAGTACGCGCTGAGCGATGGCACGGAGCAGAGCGTGGACGGCGAAATGGTCAGCAGCCATGTGCGCGCGCTACTCTCCGGCCACGCGATCGACGTGGTCTCGTCGGACCGCCACACCGTCAAACCCTGGTTCAATGGCCGGATCGACTACGCGCCGTCAGTGCGGGACCTGGCCGCGCAGGGCTTTCCGCTGACCGGGGGGCGGCTCGACTATGTGCACGGGCGGCCGGTGGCAGTGCTGGTCTACCGCCACAACCAGCATCCCATCGATGTCTTCGTGCTGCCGCTGGGGACCGACGACAGACCCGACAGCAAGACCAGCGCCGCCGGCAACAGCGCGCCGCCGCAGATCGAGGCGCGCCATGGCTACCAGCTCGCCAGCTGGCAGGCCGGCGGCATGCGCTACGCAGCCGTCACCGATGCCTCCGCCGAAGACCTGTTGCATTTCACCCAGGCCTGGCGCGCGGCCGGCGACAGCCGCGCGCCCTGAGTCCCGCGCCGCCGCTCAGGCCAGCACGAAGGGGAGCTGGCGCTGGCGCTTGCCGGTCAGCGTGAACAGCGCGTTGGCCACCGCGGGCGCAATGGCCGGCACGCCGGGTTCGCCCAGCCCGGTGGGCGGGTCCTCGGAGGGAACGAAGAACACGTTGACCACCGGCGCCTCATTGATGCGCGGCGGCGGATAGTCGGGGAAATTGCTGTTCTTCACCACGCCATTCTCGATCTCGATGGCAAAGCCCGGACGCGTCATCGCCAGCCCGAACACGCACGCGCCCTGCACCTGCGCTTCGGCCGACATCGGGTTGACCACGCGGTTGGCATGCACGCCGGCCGTCACGCGATGCACGCGCGGCTCGTTCTTCTCCAGCGATACCTCGACCACGTAGGCCACCACGGTGTCGAACGACTCGTGCACCGCCACGCCCCAGGCCTGGCCCTTGGGCAGCTTGCGCTTGCCGTAGCCGGATTTCGCCACCGCAAGCTGCAGGGCCGCGCGATGGCGCGCATGCTTCGCCGCATCCAGGCGCGAGAGGCGATAGGCCACCGGGTCCTGGCGCGCGTTGACCGCGATCTCGTCGACCAGCGTCTCCTTGACGAAAGCGGTGTGCGTATTGCCCACCGAGCGCCACCACAGCACCGGTACGTCCACATCCGGGTGGTGCACCGACAGTTGCAGCGGAAGACCGTAATCGTTCTGCACGATGCCCTCGGTCATGGTCGAATCCACGCCGCCCTTGACCATGAAGGCTTCGAAGGGCGTGCCCTTGAGAATGGACTGGCCGACGATGGTGTGCTGCCAACCCAGCACCTGCCCCTTGGCGTCGATGCCGATGCGCGCGCGGTGCACGTGCAGCGGCCGGTAGTAGCCGCCCCGGATATCGTCCTCGCGGCTCCACATCACCTTGAGCGGCTCATCGTGGCCATTCTTGATCCAGGCCAGCAGCACATTGGCGGCCTCGACCAGGTAGTCGGACGTGGGCACCGCGCGCCGGCCGAAGCCACCGCCCGCCATCATGGTGTTGAGTACGACCTTGCCGGGCGGCAGCCCGAGCACGCGCCCGATCGCGGCCTGGTCCACGGTCTGGAACTGCGAGCCCACCCACACCTGCACGGCCTGCGCCTTCTTGCCCGCCACCTCGGCCTGCATGGTGCAGTTCAACGGCTCCATCGGCGCATGCGCGAGGTAGGGAAACTGATAGTCCGCTTCGATGGTGCGCGCGGCTGCGGACATGGCGCCGAGATCCGCCTTGAGCGCCACCGTGCCGGGCTGCGCGGCGAGCGTCCTGTACTGCTCGAAGAGCGCCTTGGTCGAGACGGTGGAGCCGGCGTCCTCCCACACGATCTCCAGCGCGTCGCGGCCCTGCTTGGCGGGCCAGTAGCCGTCGGCCACCACGGCCACGCCGGTGCCACCACGATCGACCGGCACCAGCATCACGTCGGCCACCCCCTTGATCGCGCGCGCCTTGTCGGCATTGAAGGATTTCACCTTGCCGCCGAAGCGCGGCGGGCGCGCCACCACGGCCACCACCATGTCCTTGAGACGGGTATCGATGCCGAAGGCGGTGGTTGCCTCCAGCTTGCCGCGCGCGTCCAGGCGCCGCGTGGGCTTGCCGATCAGCTTGAATTGCGCCGGGCTCTTCAGCGTGACCTGCTGCGGCACCGGCAGCGCCATGGCCGCCTGCGCGAGTTCGCCGAAGGTGGCGCGGTGGCTGCCGGAGGTGACCACGCCCTGCGCCACCTGGCAGCTCGCCGGATCGACCTGCCATTGCTGCGCGGCCGCGGCCACCAGCATGGCGCGGGCACGCGCGCCAAGCTCGCGGTATTGCTGGAAGGAATGATTGAGGGCGGTGGAGCCCCCTGTGATCTGCATGCCGAAGGCGGGGTCCTTGTATGCATCGCCGGCCGGCGCCAGCATGGCGCACACATTGCGCCAGTCGACGTCGAGTTCTTCGGCCAATGCCATCGGCAGCGCCGTATGCACGCCCTGGCCGAACTCAAGCCGGTTGACGGCCACGGTCACGGTGTTGTCCGGCGCGATGACCAGGAAAGCCTGGGGCGGCGAAGGCGGCGCCTTGGGCGCCGCGCCTTCCTGCGCGAATGCGGCCGGCACGGGCAGGATGCCCAGCGCCAGCCCGCCGCCGGCAAGGCCGGTCAGCTTGAGAAAACCGCGGCGGTCCAGCGCGGCGATGCCGCCGGTTTCACTGCCCTCGCCATCGCGCCGGCGAGGGCCGCCCGCCAGTGCTTCGAGTTGTCTGATTCGCATGGTGTGGTCCCCTTAAGCCAGCGCGCGCGCCGCGTCCTTGATGGCCGCGCGGATGCGCTGGTAGGTGCCGCAGCGGCACAGGTTGCCCGCCATGGCCTGGTCGATGTCGGCGTCGGTGGGATGTTTCTTGCTGCGCAGCAGTCCTACCGCGCTCATGACCTGGCCGTTCTGGCAGTAGCCGCACTGCGCCACGTCGTGCTGGATCCAGGCATCGAGCACCGCGCGGCCGATCTTGTCGCCGGCGACGCCCTCGATGGTGGTGATGCGCGCGCCTTGCGCCGCCGAGATCGGCGTCACGCAGCTGCGCGTGGCCTGGCCGTTGATATGTACCGTGCAGGCCCCGCACGCGGCCATGCCGCAGCCGAACTTGGTGCCGGTCATGCCGAGGTTGTCGCGCAGCGCCCACAGCAGCGGCGTGGAGGGATCAACGTCTACCTGCAGCGGCTTGCCGTTGATATCTAGGGTGGTCATGGGGGGAGCTCCTTGGGTCTGTTTGCCCTGGTCCGCCCCGGCATGGTGCAGCGGTTCGCCGCGCCGCGCCGGCGGCGGCCTGCCGAGCGACGCCCGCCGATACCGCCCGCGGACGCCGTAAAACCTTGTGAGGATAGTGCAAAAACGGCGCGCCCGTGCAGCCCCGGGGCGCCGGTCAGTGTCCGAGCCACATCCGCCGCCTTACCCCACCTAAGCAGGGAGATTGCCTGAAGCGAGCACGGGAACCGGACCGCATGGCGCCTGCCGCCGCCCCCGGAGCCGGCGCCGCAATGGGCAACGCCGTGCGCATACCGTAAAACGGCGACCGGCGCCAGTGCGAATAGCGGGCCCACATCCCGTGTTCTCGCCTCGTGCTTTGGGCATATCGCCGCTATATTGACCGATTAGGCTGGGCCATGCATGCAACTTGCCGCGCCGCCAGGCCGTCGCCCTCATTGCACCCTTTCAGAAACGCAGCTGCAGGCTGACGCAACATGACGCCAGATTTGGAAGTCCGCCCCTTGACCATCCCCTGCCCGCACTGGCAGCGCGTCTTGCTGGCCGCTCTTGGCTTCTTCCTGCTGGCATTGGCCGGACTCGCCCTGTCGCGTTATCCGGGCAATGTGGCCATGTTATGGCTGGCCAATGCTTTCGGTCTCGGCATCCTGCTGCACGAGCAGCGCCGCAACGCGCCCTGGCTGCTGGCGGGCATGCTGGTGGCGGGGGTGGCGGCCAACGCGGCGATGGGCGACGCCGCAGCCGTCGCGCTGGCGCTGTCGCTGGGCAATGTGACCGAGATCGCCTTCTCGGCGTGGCTGGTGCGCACCATGACCAGCGGCGCCACCCTGTCCCTGCCGGGGCCGCTGGCGCGCTTCGGGCTGACGCTGGGCGCGGCCGGCATGCTGGGACCGGCGGTGGGCGCGACGATCGGCGCTGCCACCCTCTCCACGGCTTTCCATCGCAGCTTCGGCCCGGTCTGGTGGACCTGGTGGACAGCGGACTCGATGGGCATCGTGATGCTGTTGCCGCTGATGGTGTCGATCACGCGCGAGCGCGTCGCCGACACCTTCCGTCCTGCGCGGCTGCCCCGCCTGGCCGCGCTGCTGCTGCTGAGCCTGGCGGTCGGCACGGTGGCACTCTACAAGAGCAAAGAGCCGTTCGTGGTGATGTCGCTCCCCCTGGTGCTCGCAGCGCTGCTGACCAACCCTTTCGCCACCGCCCTGCTGACGCTGCTGGCGATCTGCGCCGTGGTGGCGCTGGGCCTGGCCGCGGCATCGCTCGGGATGGGCACTGGCGAACCCTTCCTGCTCCAATCGATCCAGTTGTCGACCGCGCTGATCATGGTCTTCCCGGTCAGCATCGCCTTCCTGCTGGAGCAGAACCGGCGCGATCGCAGCGAACTGCGCGGCAGCGAGCGGCGCTTTCGCCAGGCCATGGAGCACTCGGCGATCGGCATGGCGCTGGTCGGGCTCGACGGCCACTGGCTGCAGGTCAACCGTGCCATCTGCGACCTGTTCGGCTACGACGCCGCCGAGCTGGCCGACCTGCCCTACCCGCTGATCACCCACCCCGACGACCTGGCCCCCGACCTGCACCAGGTCGAGCGCCTGCTGGCCGGAGAGATCGAGTCCTACCGCATCGAAAAACGCTACCGCCACAAGGACGGCCGCTATCGCTGGGCCTTGCTTGCGGTCTCCCTGGTGCGCGACGAGCACAGCGGCGCGCCGCTGCATTTCATCTCGCAGGTGGAGGACATCGACGAACGCAAGACCGCGCAGGAAAAGCTCGAGGCGCTAGCGCGCCGGACCCGCCTCGCGGTCGAGGCCGGCGGCGTGGGAATCTGGGAGTGGAACATTGCCGGCGGCGCCATCGAGTGGGACGCGCGCATGCACGCGCTGCACGGCATCGCGCCCGGGCAGGGCACGCCGGACATCCAGCGCTGGATCGGCATGGTGCATCCGGACGACGTCGAGCGGGCACGCGCCGAGATGCGCGCGGCGGTGCGCGGCACCCGCCCCTTCGACACCCAATACCGCATCCAGCGCGCCGACGGAGAAGTGCGCCACATCCGCGCCATGGCGATGGTGATGCGCCAGGGCGACGGCACCGCGCTGACCATGATCGGCACCAACTGGGACATCACCGAACAGCACCGGCTCACCGATGCGTTGTTCGAGGAAAAAGAGCGCCTGCAAATCACGCTGCGCTCGATCGGCGACGCGGTGATCTGCACCGACGCCGCCATGGGCGTGACCTTCATGAACCCGATCGCCGAGCAGCTGACCGGCTGGACCATGCAGACCGCCGCCGGCCAGTTGCTCGAGCATATTTTCCGCATTGTCGACGAACACACCAACGAGCCCATCCCCAGCCCGGTGGCGCAGTGCCTGCAAACCTTGCGCCCGGTCTACCTGCAGGACGGCGCGGTGCTGCAAAGCCTGACCGGCGACCGCCATGACGTGCAGGACTCCGCGGCGCCGGTGCGCACCGCCTCCGGCGAGGTCATCGGTGCGGTGCTGGTGTTCCAGGACATCACCAGCGCCCGCGCGCTGCAGCGCGAGCTGGCCCACTCGGCCTCGCACGACGCGCTGACCGGCCTGCCCAACCGCATCTGGTTCGAGAAGCGGCTGCGCGAGGCCTGCGAGGCAGCGCGCCTGCAGCGCCAGCATCACGCACTGTGCTTCATCGACCTGGACCGCTTCAAGATCGTCAACGACACCGCCGGCCACGCGGCCGGCGATGTGCTGCTGCGCGAGCTGGGGCATGTGATCCGCCACCACGTGCGGCCGGGCGACCTGCTCGCGCGCCTGGGCGGCGACGAGTTCGCGCTGCTGCTCAAGGACTGCACCGTGGACCAGGCCGAGCGCGTGTGCCAGAAGGTGATCGACGCCATCCGCAGCCAGCGCTTTCCATGGGAAGGACGTGTCTACGATGTCGGCGCCAGCATCGGCATCACCGCCATCGACCACGAAACGCCGCCGGTCGGCGAGTTGATGAGCCGCGCCGACGTGGCCTGCTATGCGGCCAAGGCAGCGGGACGCAGCCGCGTCTCGGTGTACCGGCGCGATGAAAGCGATGCCCAGCGCCACCACCAGGAACTGCAGGTAGCCGCGGGGATCCGCTCCGCCCTGGAAGAAAACCGCTTCCGCCTGTTCGCGCAGGAGATCCGCGCGCTGCAAGACCACCCAGGTCCCAGCCGCCATATCGAAATCCTGGTCCGCATGGTCGACGAGCAAGGCAAGCTGGTGATGCCGGGCGCCTTCATCCCCGCCGCCGAACGCTACGACCTGATGGGTCATGTGGACCGCTGGGTGATCCACCATGTGCTGCGCGAATTCGGCGCGCGCCTGAGCGCCGTGCCCATGCTCACGGTGGCCATCAACCTGTCGGCCAATTCGCTGGGCGAACCGTTCCTGCTGCCGTTCCTGCACGCCGAGCTGCATGAATCCGTGCTGCCGGCCAGCCGTATCCAGCTGGAAATCACCGAAACCGCGCTGATCAACAATATGGCGGCAGCCAACCGCCTGGTGACCGAAATGCGCAGCGCCGGCTGTACCGTGGCGCTCGACGACTTCGGCGCCGGGCTCTCCTCGTTCTCCTATCTCAAGCAATTCCCGGTCGACTACCTGAAGATCGACGGCAGCTTTATCCGCCACCTGGCCGCCAGCGCGGTGGACCGCGAGATCGTCAGCTCGATCAACGATATCGGCCATCGCCTGGGCATCCTCACGGTGGCCGAGTCCGTGGAAGACGAGCAGACCCTGCTGACCCTGCGCGCCATCGGCGTGGACTACGCCCAGGGCTATGTGATCGGGCGGCCGATGCCGCTGGAGCACTTCCTGGAAAGCTGCCCGACCCAGCCGGTGGATAACGGCTGAAGCCCCGGGCTCCGGCGGCGCCGCACGCGCACGTCGCCCGGGTACCGAATGGAGCATCTGGCCGCCGCCGTGGCGCAACGGCATGTGCCCGGCACGGCGTGTTGCGCACGCCACTCGCCTGCAGCCGGGCTCGCACATGCCCCGCATTCGCCCCACCAGCATTCGGAAATCCGAACGCCGGCCACCCGCGCATTTACGGAAATCCGAACCGTGCGCCGGAGGCACATTTATTTCCCCTTTTTATTCAGTGACTTAGCACCTGCCAAAAACCCTCCTTGGCTGGCACACCTCGTGCAATGTATGCGCCCGCCCCAAGCGGCAATACAGGTGACGGCCGGCTCCCTGCCGCCGGCCCGCACCGAAAACAATGGAGGAAACAATGATCGACCCCGCCTTGCCATCTTTGCCCGCCCCTGCGGCGGGTGCCGGGCACACCGCCCGCTGCTCGGCTGATGTTCGGATTTCCTGACTACCCGAACACCCCGATTCGCTGACTCTCGCGGCTGTGGCCGCATGGTGCTGCCCCCCCAAACCGCAGCGCCATGCCAGAAGGCTGCCAGCCTGCCCTACCGCAAAACCCGCCCGGCCACTGGCCGGGCGCATCGGCCCCGACTCTGATGAAACTGAACCGACTGCCTACCCTGATTTTCATTGCGATGCTGCTTGGCGTGCTGGCCGGCACGGCAGCCCACCACTATGCGCCGGACCCCGCCGCCGCGAAATCCATCGCCGACCACCTGTCCATCCTGACCGACGTGTTCCTGCGCATGATCAAGATGATCATCGGGCCGCTGGTGTTCGCCACCCTGGTCGGCGGCATCGCCAGCATGGGCGACGGCAAGGCCGTCGGCCGTATCGGCATGAAGGCGATGGCATGGTTCATCGCCGCGTCCATCACCTCGCTGCTGCTGGGCCTGCTGATGGCCAACGTGCTGCGCCCGGGCGAAGGGATGAACCTGCCGCTGCCCTCGGCCGATGCCGCCTCCAACCTGAAGACCGGGGCGCTGAACCTGCGCGACTTCATCGCGCATATGTTCCCCAAGAGCTTCGTCGAGGCGATGGCCACCAATGAGATCCTGCAGATCGTGGTGTTCTCGCTGTTCTTCGGCTTTGCGCTCGGCACCCTCAAGGACGGCGTTGGCAAACCCGTGCTGGCCGCCATCGAGGGGCTTGGCCAAGTCATGCTGAAGGTCACCAACTACGTGATGGCCTTCGCCCCGGTGGGCGTGTTCGGCGCGGTTGCCGCGGTGATCACCGCTGAAGGCCTGGGCGTGCTGACCGTGTACGCCAAACTGCTGGGTGCGGTCTACCTGTCGCTGGCGCTGCTGTGGGTGGCGCTGATCGCGGGTGGCTACTTCTTCCTCGGCCGCGACGTGTTCCGCCTGCTCAAGATGGTGCGCGCGCCGCTGATGATCGGTTTCGCCACCGCCAGCAGCGAGTCGGCCTATCCCAAGGTGATCGAGCAACTGACCCGCTTCGGCGTCAAGGAGCGCATCACCGGCTTCGTGCTGCCGCTGGGCTACTCCTTCAACCTGGACGGCTCGATCATGTACACCTCCTTCGCCGCGCTGTTCGTCGCGCAGGTGTACGGCATCCACCTGTCACTGTCGCAGCAGATCACGATGCTGCTGGTGCTGCTGGTCACCAGCAAGGGCATCGCCGGCGTGCCGCGCGCCTCGCTGGTGGTGGTCGCCGCGGTGCTGCCGATGTTCGGCCTGCCTGAAGCCGGCATCCTGCTGGTGCTGGGCATCGACCACATCCTGGACATGGGCCGTACCGTTACCAATGTGCTTGGCAATGCCATTGCCACGACCGTCGTCGCCAAAAGCGAGGGCGCCATCGGCGCGCCGGTGCCCGAAGAAGCGGATGACCCCGCTGCCGACGGCAACCGTGACCTGACACCCGTTCAGGTCCTGGCCCGCAAGTAATACTGCCAGCGCGCCAAGGCCCGGCCACCGATCAGGTGGCCGGGCCTTTTTGCTTTCCGGCGCCCGGATTGCGCAATATGGTAAAACAACGGCTCGCCGCGGGCGCCGCCACCGCACTTTTTTGCCCGCGCCCCAGCCTTAACCCGTCGGATTGATTGCCCGCGCTCGATATCCCTCTTCGCTTTGCGCACTCCGCCCGCCCCATGACCGGCCCGCTCGATACCCAAGGTACCCCGCACGACTCCCCCAGCCGCCCAGGCCGCCTGCGCCAGTGGGTGCCCCTGCTGGCCATGCTGGCACTGGCGGTGCTGGTCGGACTGGCAGGCTCGCTGGGCTACCGCTACAGCTACGACAACGCCCTGACGCACCAAGGCGAGCGAGGCCAGGTGCAGCTGCACCTGTATGGACAGGCCCTGTCGAGCGAGCTGGCGCGCTACGACTACGTGCCCAGCCTGCTCTCGCTGGACGACAAGATCGCCGCGCTGCTGGCCCACCCGGAAGACCGGGCACGGGTCGAGGCCGCCAACCAGTACCTGGCCGCGCTCAACGCCCGCGCCGGCACGCGCACCATCTACGTGCTCAATGCCAGTGGCCGCGTGCTCGCCACCAGCAACTGGCAACGCCCCGACAGCTACATGGGCGAAGACCTCCTCTTCCGCCCTTACTTTGCCGACGCCATGGAAGGCCAGTTGGGCCGCTTCTACGGGGTCGGCACGACGCGCAGCGAGGCCGGCTACTACCTCTCCGCGCCGCTCGGTGACCGCAACAAGCCGGGCGGCGTGGCGGTGGTCAAGGTCGGCCTGGAGCCCCTGGAGAACCGCTGGCAGGGCGCCGACACCCAGATGCTGCTGACCGACGAGAACGGCGTGGTGATCCTGGCCTCCGATCCCTCCCTGAAGCTGACCACGCTCAAGCCGCTCGCGCCTGAGCTGCGCGAACGGCTGCTGCGCAACCTGCAGTACAACCGCGCGCCGCTGCCGCAGCTGGAACTGACGACGGTGCGCAAGCTATCCGACAGCGACACGCTGGTGCGCCTGCGGCGCGGCCCCCCCATGCTGGCGCAGAACGCCGAGCTGGTCGGCACCGACTGGCACTTGACGCTGCTCACCAATACCTCCCAGGCCCGCGTGGCCGCGCTCAACACGGCCGCGCTGGCGGGCGTGCTGACGGCATTCCTGCTGCTGCTGGCGGCTGCCTGGAACGTACGCCGGCGCATCGCGAGCGAGCGGCTGGCCGCGCGCGCCGCGCTGGAAGCCGCCAACGGCGAACTCGAACGCAAGGTGGCCGAACGCACCGCCGACCTGTCCGCCGCCAACCAGCAGCTGCAGGCGGAGATCGGCGAGCGCATCCGCGCCGAAGCCACGCTGCGCCAGGCCCAGGACGGCCTGCTGCAGGCCGGCAAGCTGGCCGCCGTGGGCCAGATGTCGACCGGCATCGCCCACGAGCTCAACCAGCCCCTGGCGGCCCTGCGCACACTCTCCGGCAATACCCAGAAGTTCCTGGCGCGCGGCGACAATGCCACCGCGCAGGCCAACCTCGGCACCATCATCGGGCTGGTGGAGCGCATGGGGCGCATCACCGGCGCGCTCAAGTCATTTGCACGCAAGCCCGGCAACGGCAGCCGCACCGCGCCGCTGGACGACGCGCTGGACAACGCCCTGTTCCTGCTCGACACGCGCCTGCAGGAGGTGCGTCCGGAACTGGTCCGGCAAATCGACCCCGGCCTGGTGGTGGCATGCGACCCCAACCGGCTGGAGCAGGTGCTGGTCAACCTGATCGGCAATGCGCTCGACGCGCTGTCCGGCAGCACCGGACCGCGGCTGGAACTGCGCACCCACCTGACAGGCGGCAACGTGCGCCTGACCATCCGCGATAGCGGCCCCGGGCTGTCCGAGGAAGCCTTCGCGCGCCTGTTCGAGCCTTTCTTCACCACCAAGCCCACGGGCCAGGGACTCGGCCTTGGCCTGACGCTGTCGGCCGGCATCCTGGACGAGATCGGCGGCAGCCTCGACGCGAGCAACCACCCCGACGGCGGCGCCTGCTTTACGCTGGCGCTACCGCTGGCCCGTCAGGAAACAGAAAAGGTAAATGGACATGGCGCCTAGCACAAGCGATCTGACGGTACTGATCGTCGAGGACGATCCCGACGTACGCCTGGGCTGCGAGCAGGCGCTGCGGCTGGAAGGCATCGCCACGCGCGCCGTGGGCAGCGCGGAAGCCGCGCTGCGCGAAGTCGGCAGTTGCTTTCCCGGCGTGGTGATCAGCGACATCCGCCTGCCGGGCATCGACGGCATGGCGCTGCTGCACGAGCTCAGGGTGCGCGACGACGGGCTGCAGGTGGTGATGGTCACGGGCCACGGCGACGTCAACCTGGCCGTGCAGGCGATGAAGGCAGGCGCGTATCACTTCATCGAGAAGCCGTTTTCGCCCGAGCGGCTGGTCGAGGTGACGCAGCGCGCCCTGGAAAAGCGCCGCCTGGTGCTGGAAGTCGCCGAGCTGCGCAGGAAACTGGCCGGACGCGATACGCTGGATGCGCGCCTGATCGGCCATTCGCCGGCCATCGAACGGCTGCGCAAACTGATCGCCGACCTGGCCGATACCGCGGCCAACGTGCTGATCCACGGCGAGACCGGCACCGGCAAGGAACTGGTGGCGCGCTGCCTGCACGAAGCCAGCTCGCGCCGTGCGCGCCATTTCGTCCCCATCAACTGCGGCGGCCTGCCCGAGCAGTTGTTCGAGAGCGAGATCTTTGGCCACGAAGCCGGTTCGTTCACCGGCGCGGCAAGGCGCCGCATCGGCAAGATCGAGCATGCCGAGGGCGGCACGCTGTTTCTCGACGAAATCGAGAGCATGCCAATGCAGATGCAGATCAAGCTGCTGCGGGTGTTGCAGGAACGCGTGGTCGAGCGGCTGGGCTCCAATACCCCGGTGGCGGTCAATACCCGCGTGGTGGCCGCCACCAAAGCGGACCTGAAAGCGCTTTCCCAGGCCGGCCAATTCCGCGCCGACCTCTACTACCGCCTCAACGTGGTCACCCTGGAGCTGCCGCCGCTGCGCGAGCGCCGCGAGGACGTGCCACCTTTGTTCGAACATTTCGTCGCCCAGGCCGCGCTGCGCTTCGAGCGCGAGGCGCTGCCCGCCACCCCGACCGAGCTGGCCGCGCTGATGGCCTATCCCTGGCCGGGCAATGTGCGCGAACTGCGCAACCTGGCGGAACGTCACGTGCTGGGGCTGGGCTGCAACCCGGACCAAGGTACGGCGGAGCCTGCTGCGTTACCGCTGGCGCAGGCGGTGGAGCAGTTCGAACGCGCGCTGATCGCCGACGCCATGCGCAGGCACGAGGGCAACCTGAGCCGCGCGAGCGAAGCGCTCGGCATCGCCAAGACCACCTTGTTCGACAAGGTGCGCAAGTACAAGCTCTGAGCCTGGGCGGGGCCGCCCACCGCCCCCCCCGAGCGCCTCCTCTTCCCGCCCCTATGCGAGTTGCCGCACAAAGGCGGCACGCGCGCCGTGCGACCATGGCAACCTCGCTTGCCTCACGCCTCTCGCTCCCGGGCCGCGCGGCTGCAATTGCCACAGCGCACCAGCCAGCGCATTTTTGATACAGAACAATTTTGACATTTAAGCGCGTCAGGCAAATCCTGGCGCCCCGGATATGCGACGCGCTGAACCGGCATCGGGAATTCCCCTAGCCGCCGCAATAATGCCCGCCCGGATGGGAACGGACGGCGCGGGAACCCACGGCACACATGGCTGTCCAGTCTATTGGCATCCGCGTGGCCGCCCCATGATGGGGCTCGGATGTCTGCAATGTTTGCAATAAATTCCCTGATTTGCGTGTCTGCCAAAAGACGACAATATGCGTTTAAACACATAACTGGGAGCGTTCAGAGCAATCTCGAAATATTTGCCATCTGGCATGGTGAATTGTGTTCGATAACGCATATTATTCGGGACCGGTCCTTCTCCTGTAGGGAAGAAAAGGCACTTGTGACAAAGATCACACCAATGCGAGACAAGGAGCTACATGGCTCTCTCCCCGATCTCGGGGCATGCTGCGCAGAAGGTGCAAGAGTGCCAGCGGACGACCGCCAACATGGCGAGCGTCGGCGGAACCGGGGGTCCAATCGGTGCGATGTGCGCGCGCTGCCACTGCGTATCAAGCCGCGGTGTGTTTTTAGTTAACGGGTGAACGGATGAAACTGGATTCTGAACTGGCTGAGAAGCCTTACTACAGCACGCGAACCGCCGCGAAGCTGCTCAACGTGTCGCTAGGCACCGTGCAGAAAATGGTGGAGCGCGGCGAACTCGGTGCCTGGAAGACAAATGGCGGGCATCGCCGCATACACAAGGAGACCGTGCATCGGCTGCTGGCCACCCGGGTCGGCCAGGAAGTGCCCTCGGTGCACGAACTCGACCTGGTGGTATTCCACCCGAATCATCAGGAAGCCCAGCGCATCCACGCGCAACTGGGCAAATGGGGCCTGCCTCTCAAAAGCGTGGTGGTGGAGGACGTCGTGGATACCATCATTACTTCCGTCAGCTCGCA
Source organism: Cupriavidus sp. 96C5-1 (assembly GCF_057798855.1). NCBI lineage: Bacteria > Pseudomonadati > Pseudomonadota > Betaproteobacteria > Burkholderiales > Burkholderiaceae > Cupriavidus > Cupriavidus sp. 96C5-1. The sequence goes on from NZ_JBYOJU010000007.1 coordinate 137,023, forward strand.
TCCGCGGGTGGTGCTGTACTACGTCGAAGAACTCAGCGACGCCGAATCGGCCACCATCGAGAAGCTGCAGAATTTCTTTGCCCGCCAGAATGTCATCTTCGCCGTGATCACCAACCGGCAAGCGTATGACGGCGTAGCCGATGCCCTGCAGCACTGGGGCATCATGGTCTTCCTGAAGACCCCGTCCCTGGAAGAAGTCAAAGGCTTCCTGCGCGCGCAGCTGATGATGAGCCGCGGCGCCGCCGCTGGCTGACCCGACCTCCGGCGTGCCCAGGCCGTCCGCCAACGTTTCATAAGCCGCGCACACACAGTTTCATCGGCAGTCAACTGCCCGGCCGTCACCCGGCCGTCCGGTCCGACGCGCCCGCCACCCGCGGGCACCGCCTCCGCCGACATCCGCGCGCTTGTACGCCGCAGTTGTGCCAGCACAACTGCGGCGTCATTGCATGGAACGCCCGCACTGCGGCAAAACCAGCGCTCAGGCCAGCGCTGCCAGCGGTTCCCGCTCGGCATGCGGCGCCACGCCCGCATCCATCATCCAGCCGTAGAGATTGCGCGGATCCGGCGGCGTCGCCACCAGCTCCACATGGCTGCCGCGATGGCGCGCATGCGCCGCCGCATGGAGCCAGCGCAGCGCAGCGTAGTCCTCCAGCGCAAACCCCACCGAATCGAACACCGTAACCCGCCCGCTACCGTCCTGCCCTGGCGCGCGGCCCGACAGGATTTCCCAAAGCTCGGTGACCGGTGTATCCGGCGGCAATTGCTGGATTTCGCCTTCGATGCGGGTCTGCGGTGCGTACTCCACCACGATGCGCGCGTGGCGCAGGATGTCCGCATGCAGCTCTGTCTTGCCCGGGCAATCCCCGCCCACCGCATTGATATGCACGCCGGACGGCACCAGGTCCGGGGTCAGGATGGTGGCGCGCGTCTTGTCGGCAGTCACCGTGCTGAGGATATCCGCACCCTGCACCGCGGCCCGCACCGAGTCCACTACCACCACCTTGAGCCCGGTCACACCGGCCAGGTTGCGCGCCAGCCGTGCGCTCGCGGCCGGATCGATATCGTAGGCGCGGATCTCGCGGATGCCCAGCATGGCATGGAAGCCCAGCGACTGGAACTCCGCCTGCGCGCCATTGCCGATCAGCGCCATGGTGGCGGCCCCGGGCCGCGCCAGCGCCTGTGCCGCCAGCGCGGAGGTGGCAGCGGTGCGCAGCGCGGTGGCCAGGGTCAGGTCGCTCAGCAGCAAGGGAAAACCGCTTGCCACTTCGGCCAGCACGCCGAAGGCCATCACGGTGGGCATGGCATTCTGCGCATTGCGGGGATGGCCGTTGACGTACTTGAACGCGTACTGCACGCCGTCGCTCACCGGCATGAGCTCGATCACGCCGCCGGCAGAGTGCGAGGCCAGCCGCGCCGATTTGTCGAACGCATCCCAGCGCACGAAGTCCTGGCGAATATGGTGCGCCATCTGCACGATCACATTGGCAACGCCCGTCTCGCGCACCAGCGCCGCCACATCGTCGGCATCCAGAAAGCGGGTCATGGCGATCTCCTTCATGGTGTTCTCCCTGGTATGTTGCGGCTCTCTCTTTTTCTCGCCGGGCCTCGGGTCCGCTCCTCAGGCGGCAACCGCGGCCTGCGCGGCGCCGTCGGACGAACCCGCCGCTTGTCGCGCCGCGCTGCTGCGATCGAGACGCAGCGTCATGCAGTAGGCGCCACCACCGGACAGCATGAACGGCGACAGGTCCACCTCGCGCAGCTGATAGCCGCGCTGGCCCAGTTCGGCGCGCAGGTGCGGGGTGGTGCGCGTCATCACTACCTGGTCGTGCAGGTTGACCGCATTCACGCTGAAGTGGCGCAGGTCGTCCTCGCTCGCCTCGATGCGCAGGCTGGCTGGCACGCGCTCGCGCAGCGTGCACAGCGCCTGCGGCGTGAAGGCGGGCGCGTAGTAGAGGATTTCGCCGCCGGACAGCGGGCAGAAGCACACGTCGAGGTGATAGCTTTGTTCGGTAGCCAGTTCCAGCGCCACCACCTCGCGCCCGAACTCGCTGGCCATGACATCGGCCGCTGCGCGCGAGGAACGCGGCCCGAAGCCCGCCCAGAAGTGGCCACGTACGGCATCCCAGATACAGTCGCCGGCGCCTTCCTGGTAGCAGCCCTCGGGCAGCAGGCTGACGGAGTCGATCAGGCCGCGCTCGCGCAGCCCCTCGAAGATGCGCGCGAAAGGCGCCTCCTCGCCCGCCCGCTCGGGATAGCGGAAGCGTGCCAGCACGGCGTGGCCGTCCAGCACCACGGCGGCGTTGGCCGGGAACACCATGTCAGGCTGGCCCAGGGTGCCGGGCGCCACTTCCACCGCGAAGCCAGCCGCCCGCAACGCCGAGCGCAGGGACTCGAAAGCGCGCACGGCATTGCGATGCATGCCGCGCGGATCGCTCGCCCAAAGGCCCGGATCCATCCACGGGTTGATGCTATAGGACACGTCGTAGTGGGTGGGCTCGACAAGCAGGATGGTGGGCTGGTGGATCACGCTGGCTCCTTTGGAGTGGTTGGCTACGGGGTCAGTGAATGCCTGAATTCTGGCGTAGTGCCGTGCTAACCTAAAGACAGCAGATTGTGCAATTTGCGCGGCTCACATGGCAAAATGCCAAGCACGACTGGCAAATCGCCAATTGCGCTTTCGACATCACCAGGGCGCATCCCTGCGCCCGACAGGACCTGCAATGGACGACACCGACCGACAGTTGCTCGCCCTGCTGCGCGACAACGCCCGCATGCCCGCCACGGCACTCGCCAAGGCGCTGCGCGTATCGCGCGCCACCGTGCAGAACCGCATCGACAGACTGGAAAAGGAGGGATTGATCGTCGGCTACACGGTGCGGCTCAAGCCGGAAGCCGAGGCGCATCGCATCCGTGCGTGGATGACCATAGCGGTGGAAGGCAACAAGGCCCGCGCGGTGCTGCAGGCGCTGCGCGGCGAACCGAACGTGCAGGCGCTGCACACCACCAACGGGCGCTGGGACATCATCGCCGAGCTGCGCGCGGACACGCTCGAGGCGTTCGACCGTACGCTGGACCGCATCCGGCTGATCGACGGCATCGCCGCGACGGAAACCAGCATCCTGCTGTCCAGCTACAAACTCTGAAGGAAAGCCCTCAGGCTGCCGCCGCGCCGCGCAGACGCTCGCGGCGCGTTTCCTCATGCAGCACCTGCCCGCTCGGGCGCAGCAAGTCGCGCAGCGAGACCACGCCGACCAGCCGCATGGAATCCAGGTCAGCCACCACCGGCAGGCGGCTGACGCCCAGCTCGGCCATGCGCCCGGCGGCGATGCGCGCGGTCTGCGCGGGCAGCAGCACCTGGTGCGGCTGCAGCGGCGCCATCAGCGCGCGGCCGGCCTGCGGGGAAGCCTCGCGCCCGCGCAAGGCATTGCGCTCCAGCATGCCGACCACGCGTGCGCCACACACCACGGGATAACCGCGATGCGGCGCGTGCTCGCCGAAGTACTGCGGCCACAGCGCGCTGACCGGCTGCTCGCCGTCCACGCTCAGCACCGCGGTGGTCATCAGGTCGCCAACGTGCTGGCGCTCCAGCGGATCGACGCCGTATTCGCGATAGATATGCAGCCCGCGGCGCGCGATCTTCTCGGTCATGATCGAGCGCCTCATGGTCAGCACCGTGAATCCGTGCGCCACCGCCGTGGTCAGCAGCAGCGGCAGCAGCGCGTCGCTGTCGTGCGTCAGGCCGAAGGCGAACACGATGGCGGTCAGGGGCGCGCCAAGCACACTGCCCAGCACGCCCGCCATGCACACCAGCGCCCAGAGCTGTGGCGAGCCGCCGGGCAGCAGCGGCGCCAGCGCCACGCCAAGCCCCGCGCCCAGCATCAGCAACGGCGCCAGTACGCCACCGGAAGTCCCGGAACCCAGCGCGGCGACCCAGATGATCGCCTTGACCGTCAGCAACGCCACCGCCACTTCCAGCGCCAGCCGGTTGTTGAGCAGGTCGCCGATCACGTCATAGCCCACGCCCAGCGCGCGCGGCTCGAAAAAGCCGCCGATGCCGACCACCAGCCCGCCGATCGCCGGCCACCACATCCAGTGCAGCTTGAGCCTGGAGAACTGGTCCTCGGTGCGATACAGCGCCAGTGTCAACACGGCGCCCAGCACGCCGCAAAGCAGGCCCGCGATCACGCACGAGCCCAGTGCCGCGGTCGTGGCCGGCGCGGTATGCAGCGCAAACAAGGGGCCGGGGGCAAACACCCACGCGCGCAGGAAGCCCGCCACGGCGCAGGCCAGCGCCACCGGCAGCAGGCTGCGCGGGCGCAGTTCGAACAGCAGCAGCTCGACCGCCAGCAGCACCGCCGCCACCGGCGTGCCGAAGATCGCCGTCATGCCGGCGCAGGCGCCAGCCACCAGCAGCGTCTTGCGCTCGGCCGCGGTGAGATGGAGATACTGCGCGAGCAGCGAGGCGATCGAGCCACCGGTCATGATGATCGGCCCCTCGGCGCCGAACGGCCCGCCGCTGCCGATCACGATGCCCGACGAGAGTGGCTTGAGGACCGCCACCCGGGGCGACATCCTGCTCTTGCCGAACAACACCGCCTCGATGGCCTCCGGAATACCGTGGCCGCGGATCTTGTCGCTGCCGTAGCGCGCCATCAGTCCGACGAGCAGCCCACCGATCACCGGTACGGCGATGACCCACGCCCCCAGCGCATGCTGGGCCGGGGAGCGTTCCGCCAGCGACAGCGTCTGGTAAAAAAACAGGTTGGTGAAGAACCGGATCAGGTTCAGTAGCAGCACTGCCGCCGCCGTACTGATGGCCCCGATCAGGGGCGCCAGCGCCGCCAGCAGCAGCAGCCGCCGGTTGACCGAGTAGTCGCTTTTCTCGAAGTGCATGATGGGACTCGTGCAAGAAGCGCGGGATGTCGCGCTATTGCGGCAAGGGGTTTTCCGCGGGAAACGAAATGTATCACGTCATGATATATTTGCGCGCTGGCTTTCGGCGAAAAAACCCAGGTGACGAATACTCACTTTTCGCGTGTTTCTCCACCGTTCGCCGCCCATGCCCCCTTTGACCAAGCCCAGAACCATGCCGCCATCCCAGGCCCCTTCCCTAGCCGAGTTCACGCCAGAACGGGCGCGCGCATGGCTGCGCGCCTTCGTCCCTACCCCGATTACCGCCGGCCGCCGCGAGCGTTTCAAGAGTTGCCTGGGCGCGCTCCTCGGCCTGCTGATCACCGAATTGATCAGCCGCCACCTGCTTGGCGGCTTCAACCCATGGTTCGTGGCGCCGATGGGCGCATCCGCGGTGCTGCTGTTCGCCGTGCCGGCCAGCCCGCTGGCCCAGCCGTGGTCCATCATCGGCGGCAACCTGGTAGCGGCGCTGATCGGGGTGGCCTGCGCGCGCTGGATTCCCGCGCCGGGGCTGGCCGCTTCGGCCGCCGTGGCGCTGGCCATCGCCGCCATGTTCCAGTTGCGCTGCGTGCACCCGCCCAGCGGCGCGGTGGCGATCACCGCGGTGTTCGGCGGGCCGGCCGTGAGCCAGCTGGGCTTTGGCTTCGTGGTATTCCCGGTCGCGCTCAATTCGATGCTGCTGCTGCTGGTGGCGCTGCTGTTCAACAACCTGATGCGGCGGCGCTATCCGCACCGCCCGGTCGAGCACACCAACCCGCATCGCACCGCCGATCCGCTGCCCAGCGAACGGGTCGGCTTCAACCGGGCCGACCTTGACGAAGTGCTGAAGGCGCGCGGCGAATTTCTCGACATCGAGGAAGACGACCTCGAGGAAATCCTGGTGGCCGCGCAATTGCGCGCCTATCGCCGCCGCTTCGGCGACGTGCGCTGCGCGGACATCATGTCGCGCGACGTGGTGACGGTGCAACCCGGCCAGAGCGGCAGCGAGGCGCGAGCGCTGCTGGTGCGGCACGGCGTCCAGTCGCTGCCGGTGGTGGACGGGCAGCGCCGCCTGCTGGGCATGCTCAGCCTGCCGGACCTGCTCGCCGTTCGCGGCGGGACAGAGGACCGGCAGCGCGCCGGCACCGCCGCCGACCTGATGCACACCGGCGTGGTGACGGCGCGGCCCGAACAGCCCATGGTGGAACTGGCCCGCGCCATCTCCGACCGCGGCCTGCACCAGATGCCGGTGGTGGATGCGCAGCACCGGCTGCTGGGCATCGTCACGCAGTCCGACCTGATCGCCGCACTGTTGCAGCAAGGTCCGCCGGTGCAGGCCGGGGCGACGGCCCAGCCTGCAAGCTGAGCCTGGCCGGCGCGGGCGTCAGTGCGCTGCAGCGCACGCTGCCGGGCGCCCTGCGCGACGATATGGCCTTCGTCGCCCTGGACGAGCCAGGGCCGGCGGCGGATCTGTGCGCCACCGTGCCCGCGGGCACCGGCCGGCACTGGACCGCTTTCTCGCGCTGCCGGGAGATGTCACCGAGCCATGGCATCCGGGGACGTTCGGGGACGGCTCGCAGTCCGGCCAGGCCCCCCGAGGGGCCGCAGTGCAGCATTTTGTCCATCGCCGAGGCCGCCCGCGTCCGGCACCCCTCGCGTTTTCCTATATATTGTCGCCGTTCATGTCACAGCGGCAGTCTAGGAGATGCGCCCGATGAATTCCGGCCAACTGATTGAAAAACTCGCTGCCATCTTCGCGCTGATCGTCCTGATCGGCGGTTCGCTGCTGGTTCTCGCACCCTTCACCACCGCGCTGCTGTGGGCCGCCATCCTGGCCTTCAGCTCCTGGTACCCCTATACGCTGCTGGCGCGCTGGCTGGGCAACCGGCGCAGCCTGGCCGCCATGATCTGCGTGCTGCTGGCGGCGGTGACCGTGCTGGGACCCTTCGTCTATGCCGGCACCAGCATCTCCGCCCATATCGACGAATTGTCCGGCCTGGTCGACCGCTTCGTCGAGCATGGCGCCCCGCAACTGCCTGATTGGGTGGGCACCCTGCCCTATGCGGGCGCCTACCTGCAAAGCTCCTGGGACAAGGTCATCCATGCCGACTCGGAGATGGTGGCCAACCTGCGCAAGCTGATCGCGCCGGTGGGCCATGTGGTGCTGGGCGCCGGACTGTCGATCGGCGCCGGGCTGGGCCAGCTGGCGCTGTCGATCGTGCTGGCGTTCTTCTTCTATACCGGCGGCGAATTCGCGGTGGCCTGGCTGCGTGCCGGCATGCGCCGCATTGCCGGCGAGCGCGCCGACCACCTGCTGGCGCTGGCCGGCAATACCGTCAAAGGCGTGGTCTACGGCGTGCTCGGCACGGCATTCGTGCAGGCCGTGCTGGCCGGCCTCGGGTTCTGGATCGCCGGCGTGCCCGGGGCCGCCATCCTCGGCTTTGTCACCTTCTTCCTGTCCGTGATCCCGGTGGGACCGCCGCTGGTATGGATTCCCGCCGCACTGTGGCTGTACCACACCGGCTCGCTCGGCTGGGCCATCTTCATGGTGGTGTGGGGCGTAGGCGTGGTCAGCATGGCCGACAACGTCATCAAGCCCCTGCTGATCAGCAAGGGCACCGACATGCCGCTGATCTGGGTGATGCTGGGCGTGTTCGGCGGCGCGCTGGCCTTCGGCTTCCTCGGCGTGTTCATCGGTCCCACGCTGCTGGCGGTGGCCTATGCCCTGCTGCGCGACTGGACCATCGGCTCGCAGCATCCCTCCGATCCGCCTCGCGAGCTGGCCCAGGGCAGGCCCATCACCACCCCCGAGGACGTCGCGGGTTCCGGCCAGGCATGAGCGAAGCCAGCCGTCCCGAGCCGCTCCGGGCAGAGCCCGCCCCGCCCGCCGAACTCAGCCGGCTGGTGGCCTGCGAATACTGCGATGCGGTCTACCAGCGCACGGAACTGGCCGACGGCGAGCGCGCCCTGTGCCTGCGCTGCGGGGGCCAGCTCTACCGCGAGAGCACGCGCGCCTACACCCGCCTGCTGCCGCTGGTGGTGACCGCGCTGATCCTGTTCCTGGTGTCCAACGCCTATCCCATCGTCGAGATGGATCTCAAGGGCGTGCGCACCGAGACCACGCTGTGGGGCGCCGTGCAGGCGCTCAACGCCGACCACATGGCGCTGGTGGCCATGCTGGTGTTCGGCACCACCATCCTCTTTCCCCTGTGCGAGATGCTGATGATGCTTTACCTGCTGGTGCCGATGGCCCGGCGCCGCATGCCGCCGGGCTTCGAGCGCATCGTGCGCGGCATCCGGCAGACCCGGCCGTGGGGCATGATCGAGGTTTTCATGATCGGCGTGCTGGTCACGCTGGTCAAGCTCTCGACCATGGCCCAGGTGCTGCCGGGCATCGCGCTGTGGTCGTTCGGCGCGCTGGTGGTGGTGCTGGCCGCGATGCTGTCCTTCGACCCGCGCGACCTCTGGCAGTACCTGGAAAAGGAGCCGCCCCGATGAGCACGCCCGCGCCCAGGCCCACCGCGAAGCAGGCCGCCTCCGCGCTGGCGCGCTCGCGCCGGCTGGCCTCCGAAGTCGTGGCGGAGCTGACCGACGACGACGAGCGCGTGCCGCTGCCGCAGGTACCCACCGCCACTTCGATGGGGCTGCTGTCCTGCCATGCCTGCGACGCGCTCAGCCCGCGCGCGCTGGAGGGCGAGCCCTGCCCGCGCTGCGGCGCCACGCTGCACCACCGCAAGCCGCACAGCCTGACCCGCACCTGGGCCTTCCTGCTGGCGGCCTACATCCTGTATATCCCCGCCAACCTGCTGCCGGTGATGGTGACCCAGTCCATCCTGGGCACGCAGCGCGACACCATCCTGTCGGGCGTGATCTACCTGTGGCTCTCGGGCTCCAACCTGCTCGCCATCGTGGTGCTGGTCGCCAGCATCGTGGTGCCGCTGCTGAAGATGATGATCCTCACGCTGCTGCTGCTCTCCGTGCACTTCCGCTCACGCTGGCGGATACGCCAGCAAACCCGGCTGTATGGACTGGTGGAAGTGATCGGCCGCTGGTCGATGCTCGATATTTTCGTGGTCGCGCTGCTGGCTTCGCTGGTACGGGCCGGCGCGCTCGCCACCATCATCCCCGGTGCCGGGGCCATGGCTTTTGCTTCCGTGGTGGTGCTCACCATGATGGCTTCATTAAGTTTCGACCCGCGCCTGTTGTGGGATTCGCTGGATGCAAAAGATGCCCGACCTTGATCAGTCCCCCCCCTCGTCCCCGCCGCCGTCCTCGCTGCCGCCCGCGCCGGAGCGGCGCCGGCGCGCGAGCTGGCTGCCCTCCCTGGTGTGGCTGATCCCGATCGTGGCGGCGGTGGTCGGCCTGTCGCTGCTGATCCGCACGCTCACCGAGCGCGGCCCCGAGATCACGGTGTCCTTCCGCACCGCCGAGGGCCTTACACCGGGCAAGACAGCGGTGCGCTACAAGGACGTGGACATCGGCCTGGTCAAGTCCGTGCGCCTCGCGCCCGACCGTTCGCACGTGATCGCAAAAATCGACCTGACCCAGGACGCGGCCAGCTTCTCGGCCAAGGACACGCGCTTCTGGGTGGTACGCCCGCGCTTTGCCACCAGCGGCATCTCCGGCCTGGAAACGCTGCTGTCCGGCGCCTATATCGGCGTTGACGCCGGCAAGTCGGACGAGCGCGTGCGCAACTTCACCGGCCTCGAAGCACCGCCGGCGGTCACCACCGATGCGTCCGGCAAGCAGTTCTTGCTGCGCGCCGCCGATCTCGGCTCGCTCGACATCGGCTCTCCGGTGTACTACCGCCGCGTGCAGGTCGGCCGGGTGGTGGCCTACCAGCTGGAGCCGAACGGGCGCGATCTCTCGCTGCGCGTGTTCGTCAACAAGCCCTACGACGGGCTGGTCACCCCCGACACCCGCTTCTGGCATGCCAGCGGCGTGGACATCAAGCTCGACGCCGGCGGCTTCAAGCTCAATACCCAGTCGCTGGTGACGGTGCTGCTGGGTGGCGTCGCCTTCCAGGCGCCCGACGATTCCAAGGCGACCGCCGCGGCTAACGAGAACACCCAGTTCCTGCTGGCCAGCGACCAGACCGAGGCGATGAAGGAACCCGAGGAACTGGCACCCTCGCTGGCCGTGCTCAACTTCGACCAGTCGGTGCGTGGGCTCTCGCCCGGCGCGCCGGTGGATTTCCGCGGCGTGGTGGTGGGCCAGGTCAGATCGATCGGCATCGAATACCTGAGCGAAAAGAAAGCGTTCCGTCTGCCGGTGGTGGTGGAACTGTATCCCTCGCGCATGGGCTTCCGCCAGCGTGACCTGGAGGACGCCAACCGCGCTCGCGGTATCGTGCAGACCCTGATCAAGCGCGGCATGCGCGCCCAGCTGCGCACCGGCAACCTGCTGACCGGCCAGCTCTATGTGGCGCTCGATTTCTTCCCCAAGGCGCCGCCGGCCAAGGTCAACCCGGAGGGCCCGATTCCGGAGCTGGCGACCACGCCCGCGGCCTTTGATGAACTCCAGGCCAAGCTCGGCGAGATTGTCAGCAAGATCGACAAGGTGCCGTTCGAGCAGATCGGCCAGGACCTGCGCACCTCGATGGCAACGCTCAACACCATGATGAGCAGCGCCGACAAACTGGTCAGCCAGCTCAACGGCGACGTGGCGCCGCAGGTGACGGCGGCGCTGCAGGATGCGCGCAAGACGCTGAATGCCGCCAACGGCACGCTCGCCTCGGATGCGCCGCTGCAGCAGGACACGCGCCGCATGATGCAGGAACTCACGCGCACCGCGGTATCGCTGCGCACGCTGACCGACTACCTCGAACGCCATCCCGAAGCGCTGGTGCGCGGCAAGACGGAGAAACAATGATGAACCGCCAGATCCCTTCGCCTTCCTCCGCGCACCCGCTGGCGCGCCTGGCCAGCCGGGCGCGGCCCGCGGCCCTGCCGGCCGTGCTCCTGGCCGTCCTGCTGGCCGGCTGCGCCTCGCCCGATCCGCGTTACTACACGCTGGCGCAAGGCCCCGATACCGCGGCGGGCCAGGCCGCGGCCCCCGCCCGCCCGCCGCAGGCGCAGCCGCTATGGATCGAGGTGGCACCGGTGCGCGTGCCCGAACGCCTCAATCGGCCGCAACTGGTGGTGCGCGACGGCAAGGACAGCGGCGAACTCAAGCTGATCGACCTGGCGCGCTGGTCCGCGCCCCTGCCGGACGAACTGCGCGACGCACTCTCCCAGCAACTGCAGGCCAGGCTGGGCGCGGTCGATACCTACCAGCAAGGCTTGTCCGGCGTGGAACCCGTGTACCGCATCACCACCGAGGTGGTCCGGCTCGACGCCGACGTTGGCCAACGCGCCGGCGCCGTCATCAACTGGACCGTGCGCCGCCTGCCCGACGGCAAGGTCAGCGCCGGCCGCACGCAATCCGAACTGCCCGCGCCGGGCGCCATCGACGGCGTGGTGGCGGCCTACCGCCAGATCGTGGCAAGCGCGGCGGCCGACATCGCGGCCGGGGTGGAAGGGCTGCGCCGCTGAGACGCAATGCAGCGGAGCCTTTGCCCCGCCCTCGCCGCCATCAATCCTCCGCCGGCGCGCAGGCGCCCCGGCAACTGCGCCGCCGCTCGGCCTCCGCCATCGCCGCCAGGCACGCCTGCGCGCCGCCCTCCACCAGCTTTACCGAACAGGCCAGCATCAGGTTCTTGCCCAGGCCGAAGTCCTCCACCACGAAGCCGCGCGCATCGAGCGCTTCGCCGTTTGCCCCCTGCGCCACCGCGACGCGCTCCAGCAAGGTGCCGGGATCGCTGGAATAGCCCCATACCGGCTTTTGCAGCGCAATCGCGAATCCCACTTCGAAGGCCGTCCCCGAATCCGGCTCGCCCGGCCCGCGGAAATCGTCGAGGTTGGCCATGACCATGTCGGCGCGGCGCAGCAGGTTGAGATTGGCTTCGTAGATCCAGCGGGCGGTATCGGGGCCCGGCAGGCCGGCCGGGGCGGCTTTGTCGAGGGGATAGAGGCCGTGGAAGCCGTGCCGGGCGCAGAGGGCCTTCAGTGTTTCGCCGTGGGCGATGGCATCCTTGCGAAATACGTCGAAGCCGGCCAGGTAGATGGTTTTCATGTTCGGTATCTTGGAACGGACGTTGGCGTGGTTGAGGATAGCCGATCTGTTTGAAGCCAAGACGACGGATTGGGCGCTGGACAAATCCGCTGCTTTCGCTTTCCCTGGCTCCTGGCCAGATCGCCCCTCTGCGCGCGAGGGCCATCCGGCAGGCGGGCCCGACTGCGGCCGGGTTGTTTTATCGGCGGCCCGCCTGCCCCGCGCTGTCCACGGGAGGCGCTGCAACGCCCCGGCGCAAGCGCTATGATTGCCCTCTCGTTGAACGCCGTCCCGCGCAAGAACCGGTAGCGGCTGGCCGGCCCCGCGCCGTTGCGCGCGTTTTCCCCCACACTCTTTCCTTCGCCGCTTCCATGTCCCAAGTCTCGCTCGTCCAGATCGGCCCCCTCGCGCCGCAGATCAATTCCCGCCTGCGGGAGCAGTACCAGGCCGTTCCGCTGTGGGAGCAGGCCGACCGGCTGGCGTGGCTGCGCGAGCATGCGCAGCAGGCCCGCGTGGTGGTGACGTCCGCCCGCCACGGCATCACGGCCGAGGCCATCGCGGCAATGCCGAAGCTCGAAGCGGTTGTCAGCTTCGGGGTGGGCTATGACTCGATCGCGCTGGACGCGGCCGGTGCGCGCGGCATCCAGGTCAGCAACACCCCCGACGTGCTCAACGACTGCGTGGCCGACCTCGCATTCGGCCTGCTGCTCGACGCCGCGCGCGGCATCGCCCATGGCGACCGTTTCGTGCGCGCCGGCCAATGGGGCAAGGACAGCTTTCCGCTGACCACGCGCGTGTCCGGCAAGAAGCTGGGCATCCTGGGCCTTGGCCGCATCGGCGAGAAAGTGGCGCAGCGCGCCACCGGCTTCGGCATGGAGATCGCCTACCATAACCGCCGCCCGCGCGAAGCCGCGCCGTGGCGCCACGAGCCGGACCTGAAGGCGCTGGCCGGCTGGGCCGATTTCCTGGCCGTGACCTGCGTGGGCGGCCCCGAGACCGAGGGGCTGGTCTCTGCCGCCATCATCGAGGCGCTGGGCCCACGGGGCATCCTGGTCAATGTCTCGCGCGGCAGCGTGGTGGACGAGGCCGCGCTGGTGGCGGCATTGCGCGAAGGCCGCCTGGGCGGCGCCGGGCTGGATGTGTTCCGCGCCGAGCCGCAGGTGCCGGAGGCATTGTTCGCGCTGGACAATGTCGTCCTTGCGCCGCACATGGCCAGCGGCACGCATGAAACCCGCGCGGCCATGGCCGGGCTGGTGTTCGACAACCTGGATGCCTTCCTCTGCACCGGCAAGGTGATCACGCCAGTGGCCTGATGCGGCCGACAGCCGGCGAGCGCCGTGGATTCCGGCACGCCGGCGGACTCAGGCGCGCCCTATACTGGATCAGGCGCCCGCCACCGTGGCGGCGCCGTTCATCCCGATCCCCGATGACGGAGGACATCGCCGCGCACGGGCGCCGCATGGGGAAAGCGCCTGCCCGGGGTGCAAGTGGCACCCTGCCCGAAAAACCTTACGCGTCAGGAGGCAAGCATGGGACGCAAATATATCGATTGCCGCGAATTTCCGAGCGAGTCGAAGTGCAGTGTGGCCATCAGCGCCGACAGCGAAGACGAGCTGATCGAGGTCGCGGTCCAGCATGCGGTGCTGGTGCACAAGCATCAGGACAGTCCCGAGCTGCGCCAGATGCTCAAGGGCGCCTTCAAGGACGCCCCGCCGCCTGCGTGAGCGAGCGGACCAGCCCGGCAGGGAGACTTGAACGATGCCGGCAACCGCCGGCATCGCCTTGCCCGCTTCCAGAGCGCGCGATATCGGCCAACCGCCCCGGACGGGACGGCTGCCGGCTCAGGGACTCAGCGCGGGATGCTTCAGCGCGTGCGCGGTCTCCGCGAGATGCGCCCGGAAACTCCCTTCATCCCGCTTCAACCCCAATTCCCCATAGCGATACGCCATCGCCAGCGCCTGGATCGACTCCGGATGCTCGCGTTCGGCCGCTTCCTCGTACCAGGCCACGGCGCGCCCTTCGTCACGTGGCACGCCGGCGCCTTCGCGGTAGGCATTGGCCAGCATGAACATGGCCTGCGGCACGCCAGCCTCGGCGGCCACCCCGAACCAGCGCGCGGCAGCCGCCGGATCGGGTGCGCGGCCATAGCCACCGCGGTACAGCAAGCCGAGGTAATACGCGGCGCCGGTGTTGCCAGCCTCGGCGGCAAGCGTGAGATGGCGCCAGGCGGCTTCGGCGTCGGGTGCGCCTGCACTGCCCACGCCGCCCTGGAAAGCGGCCTTGCCCAGCAGGAAATGCGCGCGCGCATCCCCCGCCGCCGCGGCCTTGCGCAACCAGCCGGCGCCCTCCGCGCGCAGCGCCGCATCCGCGCTCGGCCACAGGGCCTCGCCCAGCGCGGCCTGCGCCGCGGCTTCACCGCCCTGTGCCGCCGCGCGCAGCGCGGCCAGGGCGCGCGCGTCGCCGGCCGCGCCGGCGAGCGTCTGCCACTGGGCCAGTTGCACGCGGCGCGCGCTGGCATGCTCGCGCCACGCCGACGCGCCGCCCACGCAGCCTGCCGCCACCGCCACCGCCACCAGCGCGACGGCCAGGACGGGATGCAGGCGGAAGCGGCGGCGGCGCGGCGCGGTGCGCGGCGGCGCCATCGTTTCCTTCGTTGCCGCGCTAGCTGACGTGCTGATCGACGTGCTCATGGCCGCCTTACTGGTTAAGGTCGACGCTGTACAGCGACAGGTTCTTGGTGGTGTCGTAATTGGCCTGCACCAGCGCGATATTGGCGAGACCGGCAGCCTGTGCCTGCGCAAGCTGGTCCGGGGCCGAGGCGAACACCACCTTGCCGGCCGTCGCCACCTTGGTAAAGCGCCAGCTGCGGGCCGCGCCGTTGGCCGCCCGCGTGATCGAGCCGGCCTTCTTGATGTAGGCGATCAGCACGTCGCGGCTGGCGTCGGGCGAGGCATAGACCGTCTTGCTGCCGTCCAGGCCCGGGAAGTTGCCGCCGCCGCTGGCGCGGTAGTTGTTGGTGGCGACGACGAACTGCTGGCTGGCGTCGAGCGGCACGCCCTTGTAGGTCAGGTTCTTGATGCGGCTGCCTTCGGCCTGCGTCACGTCGATCTCATACTGCAGGTCGGGCGTGGTGAACATGTCGAAGTTGTAGCCGGGAAAGCCGCTGATCAGCGGCTGGTCGGTGGTCTTGGCCGGATCGATCAGGTTGAAGCGTTTGGCCGCGGTCTCCAGCCAGGCCTTGACGTCGCTGCCGCTGACCTTCACCGCATAGATGGTGTTGGGGTAGAGGTAGAGATCGGCCGCATTGTTGATGGCCAGGTTGCCGGACAGCACGTCGGTGTAGTCGTTGCCGCCGCCGAAGCCGCTCTTGAACGGCGCGGATACCGACAGCACCGGCAGCGAGGCCAGCGACGGCAGGTTGGCCGCGATGTAATCCTTCACGTAGGCGGCCTGTGCCTGGTTGACGATCTGGATCGCACCCGGATCGCCCACGTCGGCGAAGTAGGTATTCATGCGGTAGTCGGTGGTGCCGATCGGCGTTTTCACATAGGCGATGGTCGCCTGGTGTTCCGCATCGACCGCTGCCGCTACGCTGGCATCTGGAGCCACAAAGCTCTTGTCGGCGTTCTGCACCGAGCGCGTCTCCACCTTGGTGGCGCTCTTGTCGACCGTCCAGCGGTTCCCGTCATGCGCCAGTTGCAGCTTGATCACGCCGAGACGGCGGCCCCAGTAGTCGGCCATCACCGTAGGCACGCCATTGACCGTGCCGCGCACCTTGTCCACGCCCGGCAGGTTGAACTGCCCCACCGTGCTGGTGGCATCCGGGAAAACCTGGTGCGAGTGGCCGATCAGCATGGCATCCACGCCGGCCACCTTGGACAGGTGCCAGCTGCCGTTCTCCATGGTGGGCGAGTAGGCGGAAGCGTCGAGCCCGCCGTGCGAGATCACCACTACCAGGTCGGCGCCCTTGGCGCGCATCTCCGGCACGAACTTCTCGGCGGCTTCCTTCACGCCCACCGTGTAGACCTTGCCGTCGAGCCAGCGCTTGTCCCAGCTCATGATGGCCGGCGGCGTGAAGCCGATGATGCCGACCTTGACCGGCACCGTGACCGTCTTGCCGTCGGGGCCGGTGGCGGCGATCTGGCGGGTGATGATGGTATAGGGCTGGAACAGCGGAGCACGCGTGCGCACGCTGTACACGTTGGCCAGCACCTGCGGGAAGGCCGGGCCCGCGCACGGCGTCTGCACGCTCGGGTCAGGCAGGCCGTCGACGTTGAAGCGGTTGCCGGTGACCTGGTTCAGGTAGCCCAGGCCGTAGTTGAATTCGTGGTTGCCGATGCCGCCGCCGTCGAACCTGGCGGCGTTCATCACCTTGTACATGGCCAGCGTGTCGCCGCACTTCAGCGGGTTGACCTGGGCCTGGTAGTCGGCCAGCGCGGTGCCCTGGATGGTGTCGCCGTTGTCCAGCAGCAGGTTGTTGGGAAATTCGGCGCGCGCCTGCTTGATCAGGGTGGCCACGCGTTCGAAGCCAAAGGACTTGTCCTCCGCCAGCTTGAAATAGTCGTAGCTGCGCACATTGGTGTGCAGATCGGTGGTCTCCAGCAAGGCCAGCGTCGCCTTGGTGCCCGCCGAGACGGCGCCGGCCTGGGGCGTGGCGACAGTGCCGGCGCCGGCGCCGGCGGAACTGTCGTCCGAGCCGCAGGCGGCAAGCAGCGCGGTAGCGGCAACGGCGGCGGCCAGGACGGAGACGGTGGATACAGTGGATGCGGCGAAGATCGGTGACGAAGCGGATGCCGTGCGTGCTCGCACGGCGCCGGTCGGATGGCTGCTCATTTGGTGGCTCCCTTCTTTCTTGTTGTGCCTGGAGCCGGACATTGTCCCGAGCGCAAATGGCAGCAAGGTGACGTTTACGTTGCATTAAGATGACGACTGCAAATCACTCGGATGACCTGTCGCGATAAGCTGAACAGACGAGCTGTGTCATTGACGCCGCGTTATATACCGTCATATATTGCGCATTTGGCAGGCTGACCGGCTTGCCTGCCACGCTTTCCAACCTTGCTCCGCCACGCCCATGCAACCGATCACCGCTTCGCTGCCTGCCCTGCCCCGCCAATCCCGCCGCGCCCGCCGGACCGTCTCGCTGGCGGCTGGCCTGCTGCTGTCCGCCACGCTGGCGCTGTCCGCGCCGGCCGCCTTTGGCGCCGACCTGGTGGTGTCCGCCGCGGCGAGCCTGACCAATGCCTTCAAGTCGCTGGCCGAGTCCTACGAGCGCGCGCATCCGCAGACCAAGGTGGTGCTCAATTTCGGCGCCTCCGACGTGCTGATGCAGCAGATCGTCAATGGCGCGCCGGCCGACGTGTTTGCCTCGGCCGACCAGGACGCGATGAACAAGGCTGTCGCCGAACGCGTGGTGCAGGCCGCCACGCGCCGCGATTTCGCCGCCAACCAGCTGGCGCTGATCCTGCCCGCGGACAGCAAGCTGGTTGCGGACAAGCTGCAGGACCTGACTCGGCCGGACTTCAAGCGGGTGGCCTTTGGCAACCCGGCGTCGGTACCGGTGGGCCGCTATACCAAGGGCGCCCTGGAAGCAGCGGGCGTGTGGGATGCGGTATCCGCCAAGGGCGTGATGGCGCAGAACGTGCGCCAGAGCCTGGACTATGTGGCGCGCGGCGAGGTGGATGCCGGCTTCGTGTTCGCCACCGATGCGGCCATCATGCCGGAGAAGGTCAAGGTGGCGCTGCGGGTGCCGACACGCCAGCCGGTCACGTATCCGATCGCCGTCACCGCGCAGTCGAAGCAGCCCGCCGAAGCCGCGGCGTTCCTTGGCTACGTGATGTCGCCGGAAGGCCAGGCGGTACTGGCAAAGTATGGTTTCCTGAAGCCTTGATCCCGAGCCTCGAACGCTGCCGCCCGAACCTGCGCGCAGCGCCGCCAACCTGAACCCGTTTCCGCGCCTGGCCGGCCTGGCCGGCAGGCGCCCATCCCGATGAACACCCTGGAAGCTGTCTGGGTACCGCTCTCGCTGTCGCTCAAGGTGGCAGGCTGGGCCACCGTGCTCAATACGGTACTCGGCGTCGGCGCAGCCTTCGCGCTGTCGCGCTGGCGTTCGGCCGCGCGCGACGTGGTGGATGCCCTGCTCACACTCCCGCTGGTGCTGCCGCCCACCGTGCTCGGCTACTACCTGCTGGTGCTGGTCGGGCGCCGCGGCGTCTTCGGCGAGTGGCTCGGCCGGCTCGGCATCGAACTGGTCTTCACCTGGCAGGGCGCGGTGCTGGCCTCCACCATCGTGGCCTTCCCGCTGGTGCTGAAGTCGGCGCGCGCCGCCTTCGAAGGCGTGGACACCCAGCTGGAGGATGCCGCGCGCGTGCTCGGCACGCCGGAGGCAGGCATCTTCTTTCGCGTCACCTTGCCGCTGGCGGCGCGCGGCATCATCGCCGGCGTGCTGCTGGCCTTCGCCCGCGCGCTGGGCGAATTCGGCGCGACGCTGATGGTGGCAGGCAACCTGCCGGGACGCACGCAGACCTTGTCGGTAGCCATCTACGAAGCCGTGCAGGCCGGCGACGACAATACCGCCAACCTGCTGGTGGTGGTTACCTCGCTCACCTGCGTGCTGCTGCTGGTGGCGGCCGGCCGGCTGGTGCCACCCACCCGCAAACAGCTACGGTAGGCCAGCCATGAGCATGCAAGTCACCGTTCGCAAGCGCCTGGGCAGCGCCGAGCGCCATTTCGCGCTGGATATCGCCTTCGATTCGGCCAGCAAGCGCATCGCCTTGTTCGGGCCTTCCGGCGCGGGCAAAAGCCTGACGCTGCGCGCCATAGCGGGCTTGCTGACACCGGACAGCGGCCACATCGCGCTGAACGGCCGCACGCTGTTCGATAGCGAGGCGCGCGTCGACGTGCGTCCGCAGGAGCGGCGCGTGGCTTACCTGTTCCAGGACTATGCCCTGTTCCCGCACCTGACCGTGGCGCAGAATATCGCCTTCGGGCTGGCGCGCGGCTGGCGCAATCCGCGCCGCAGCGCCAGCCATCCGGAAGCGCAGCGCTGGATCGACGCCTTTGGCCTGGGCGCGATCGCCGGCAGTTATCCGGCCGAGCTCTCCGGTGGCCAGAAACAGCGCGCCGCGCTGGCGCGCGCGCTGGTGCCGCAGCCGGATATCGTGCTGCTCGACGAACCATTTTCCGCACTCGACCCGGCGCTGCGCGTGCGCATGCGCGCCGAACTGCGCGCGCTGCAAAGCAGCCTGGAAGTGCCGATGCTGGTGATCTCGCACGACCCCGACGATGTGGAGGCGCTCGGCGACCACGTGCTGGAAGTCCGCGAGGGCCGTATCTTCGGCTCCGCTCCCGTCAAGGGGCATCCGCAGGTATATGCTCCCGTCTCCGCGCGAGCGGTCTGACGGCGCTACCGGCGCGCCGCTCAGCCTGCCGCCGTACGCGCGCGCAGCAGGTCCACGTAAGCGGTTTCGATCAACTGCCCTGCCGTCACGCCGAGCTTTGCCAGCAGCGCATGCGCCTCGTCAACGCCCGCCTGCGCGGGTTCGTCATCGGCCAGCACCACCTCCAGCTCGAGAAAATCCCCCAGCCCCTCCACGCGGTCGAGATGCACGCGGGTGCGGCCCACCAGGAACAGCGTGCGCGCCTTGCGCACCCGGCCGCTCTCGCCCCAGGCCGCCGTCAATGCCGCGCGCAGGGTGTCGGGCGACGTGGTGGGCGAAATGATGTAGCGGCTCTCCTTGGGCCCGGCCTGGTCCGCGCGCGCATAGAAAATCAGCTGCCCCTCGCCCGAAGGAAACGCCCGTAGCTTCAGCCGGCCGTTGGGGCAGGCGAAGAACGTGTCGTCCTGCAGGATCTGCTCGGGGCCATGGTCGGACAACGGCGCCGCCAGGGGCAGCAGCGATTCGACACTGTTGATATGGGCCTTGATCTCTATGTTTCTTGGCATGGCGATACTCCGGTGCAAGGGCTTGATTTCGCTTGATTTCGCGTTATGTCGCTTCACATCGATCAGGACGGCAGCGCTCTGCTTGCGCGGCAACGCATCGCACGGAATTCGCCCGTCCGGTTATGCTTGCGGGCATGAACACGTCACCCCCCAACCCGCAGATCCAGATCCGGCGCGCCGGGCCGTCCGACGCGCCGGCCGTTGCCACCATCCTCACCGACACCTACCTCGCCACGTGGAAGCCACAGCTCACGGCCGATGCGATCGCCCGCTTCGAGCAGGAAGACAAGATTGCCGCTTATGTCCGTAGCCGGCTGGCGGAATTCCACCTGGCTTGCGTGGCCGGCACCGTGGCCGGCATGGTGGATTGGGAGAACGACTTTGTCTGGGCGCTGCACGTGTCGCCACGC
The DNA here is from genome assembly GCF_057798855.1 of Cupriavidus sp. 96C5-1. NCBI lineage: Bacteria > Pseudomonadati > Pseudomonadota > Betaproteobacteria > Burkholderiales > Burkholderiaceae > Cupriavidus > Cupriavidus sp. 96C5-1. The sequence goes on from NZ_JBYOJU010000007.1 coordinate 157,360, forward strand.
TGGCAGTCCCTCGGGCTGGGCAGCGCGCTGCTGGCCCACGCGGAAGCCGCGATGGCTGTCGCGGGCCATGCCCAGGCCCGGCTCGAAACCGACACCTTCAACGAGGCGAGCCGCGCCTTCTACCGGCGCCACGGCTATGCCGAGGTGGGATTCTACCCCGACGAAAGCTGGCACAGCGGCTTCACCACGGTACTGCTGAGCAAGCCGCTGACACCCGCCTGAGCCCGCCTGAAGCCGCCTGAACCCGATACCCGGCGCGCAGCGCTCAACCCAGGGTGCCGAGAATCACGCTCGATGCCTTGAAGATTGCCAGCGCGCGGCTGCCGTCGGCCAGTCCCAGCGCCGTCACGCTGTCGTTGGTGACGATCGCCACCACGGTGCCACCGCCGTCCAGTTCGAGCGCCACCTCGGCGTTGACCGCGCCTGGCAGCACGCGCGTCACGGTGCCCGGCAACTGGTTGCGCGCGGACAGCCGCAGCCCAGGCTCGGGCAGGCCGAGCAGCACGGACGAGGCCTTGACCAGCGCGAAGGCTTCGGCACCGGGCGCGAGGCCCAGCGTCTCCACGCTTTCACGGGTGATGGTGGCGACCACCTGCTGGCCGCCCGCGAGCGCCAGCGCGACCTCGTCGTTGACAGTGCCGGCGCGGATTGCCACGACCTTGCCGAACAGCTTGTTGCGGGCACTGGTCCTGACCATGAAGCGCCGCATCAGGTGAAGGTCGTCCTGCGCGCTCTCGCCGAGATGGCCGAGCGTGGCGAGATGGGCGATAAAAAGCCGGTGTTCGCGCTCCAGCGCGCGATAGGTGCGGATCAGGCTGACGGCACGCTCGGTGAGCACCGTGCCGCCGCCGCCGCGGCCGCCGGCGGCGCGCACCACCAGGGGCTCCCCGGCGCTGTTGTTCATCGCGTCGATGGCGTCCCAGGCGCCCTTGTAGCTGAGGCCGACCGCCTTGGCCGCCGCCGTGATCGAGCCGTGCTCGCCGATCGCGGCTAGCAGGGCGATGCGTTCGCCGCCGCCCCAGTCCTGGGAGCCTGCGCGGAACCAGATCGCGCCGTCGAGTTCTAGCATGCGGAAGAAAGCGCTGCCGCATGGCAGCGCAGCAAAGTGACAGATGCCGCTAATCTTAATGCGCAATGCCGAAGGAGCCCAAGGGCCACGCGGCGGCAGCCCGGGCGCGTCATCCCTGGTGGGCAGGAATGTACCAGCGCATCATGCTGCCCGCGAAGTACTGCCGGTCCAGCTGGCGCAGCAGACGCCACGCCCTGAAGGGATCGACATCCAGGTCGACCCAGGCCCACGGATGGTCGGGATCGCCTTCGCGCACCAGTTCCACGGATTTGACCGGCGCATAGGGCGCCAGCTTGTCGCGCAGCATCGTTTCGGTCACATCGCGGTGCAGCCCCCGGATGAGTACCTTCATGTCTCGCTCCCGATATGAGGCAGCGCGCACGCGGCGGGCGGCAGCCTCCGGTATCCACTGTAGGTAGTGTAGGCGCCGCGCGGCGGGCCTGGTGGCAAGCCGTGGCGCGTTTGTGCTGCCGGCGGCCTCAGGCCATGATATGCACGCCGCCGTCGACATAAACGGTATTGCCGGAAATGCGGCGCGCATAAGGCGTGGCGAGGTAGGCGGTGGCGAACCCCACATCCATGATATCGACCAGCTCGCCCAGCGGCGCGCGGCCCGCGGCCTCGGCCAGCAGGTGATCGAAATCCTTCAGGCCCGATGCGGCGCGGGTCTTGAGCGGTCCCGGCGAGATGGCGTGCACGCGAATGCCGCTCGGGCCCAGTTCGTGCGCCAGGTAGCGGCAGGCGGCTTCCAGCGCGGCCTTGACCGGCCCCATCAGGTCGTAGTTCGGCACCACCCGGTTGGCGCCCTCGTAGCTCATGGCGAACAGGCTGCCGCCCGCGCGCATCAGCGGCACGGCGCGCCGCGCCAGCCGCACGAAGGAATGGCAGGAGACATCCATGGCCCGCGCGAAGCCGGCCGCCGAAGAATTCAGCAGGCCGCCCTGCAGATCCGCCTTGGGCGCGAAGGCCACCGAATGCACCAGCACGTCGAGCGCGCCCCACTGCCCGGTGATCCGCTCGAACAGCGCCTGCTCCTGCGCGGGATCCTCCACATCGAGCGGCATCAGGATGGTGGCGCCGACGGATTCGGCCAGCGGCGCGACATGCGGGTAAGCCTTGTCGTTGAGATAGGTGATCGCCAGCTCGGCGCCGAGTTCACGAAAAGCGCGTGCGCAGCCCCAGGCGATGGAGTCCGCATTGGCAATGCCGACCACCAGCACGCGCGCGCCCAGCAAGGGCGGATTCAGTACTTGCACCATGACATCCTCGCTCATCGAATGCGGTTGGCCGGCGTGCGCCCCACGGCACGGGATGCGGTGATCAACGCCCCGTCTTGCCGCCGCGCCGCGCCGCGCCCTTGGCGGATCTTGCCGGCTTCTCCGCCAGGCCCGGCCTGCCGGCGCCGCCACGCTTCGCCGCGGCGGTTTTGCTCCGGGTGGCGGAGGCGCTGGCTTGCGGCGCTTCCGGCTCGCGCCCGGCACGCGGTGCCGCAGGCGCTTCGGCCTGCGTGCCGGCCGGGACCGGCGCAGCAGGCAAGGCCGTGGGCGCCGCCACGGTTGCCACCGCGGCAGCGGCCGGCTCCCGCGCCGTATGGTCGGTACCCAGCACTCGCGCCACCTCGCGGTAGCGCGCCAGGCGCCCGCCGTCGAGCGGTCCGGCCACGGTCATGATGCGATGGATGGCCATCATGATGCGATGGCGCAGCGCACTGTCCGGCACCAGCAACGGCAGCGCGGCAATGGCGCGCGCGGCGTCGAGCCCGACGATCAGGCTCTGCCGCCTCACCGCATCCTTGAGCATGGCGATGTCGGGCTGCTGCTCCAGGTGCTCGCGCGCCATCTGCCGCATCAGGTTGAAGGGCCGCTCCTCGATGCTGGTGTTTTCGTCGGCGACATAGGCAGCGATGCGCATGAAGGCATCCAGCGGCGTGCCCTGCCCGATCTGCGCCTCGGCGTCATGGATACGCCTGGCCGCGAGTTCCTTGCGCAGTGCCGCGTTCTCGGGCGGCGGCCCGCGCCGCTCGGCACCGGGCGCGAAGCCCATCATCGCGGACAACCAGGGCGATTTGTACAGCGCCTCGAAGGTCTGCTCGCAGAGCGCGTCGCGCTGGTCGCGCCAGGCATCCAGCGTGCGCACGATGTAGTCGGACGCGGCGCGTTCCAGCGTGACAAAGGGATTGTCCTGCGCGACCGGCTGGCGCGCCTCGCGCACCGCCGGCGCAAAGGCGGCCACCCACGCCATCCACGGATTCGCATCCGACGCCAGCGAGCGCTCGAGGCGGGCCGGGTGCATCTGCCGCATGGCGTACGCGCCCAGCTCATTGGACAGCGCCTGCACCACCGGCGACGCGAACGTATCGTACAGGCGCTGGTTGACCTCGGCCACGCGGCGCACCACCTCGAACGGGCGCTCGTCGTCGCGGCCGTCGTCCAGCGCGAGGATATCGTCGATGGTACGGCGCTCGAAGCGCATCAGGTAGCGCCCGTCGATCAGCTCGAGATGCGAGGTGCCGGGTGCGATATCTTCGATGCGCGCTTCGTAGAGGCCGGGCGGCAGCACATCGATCAGGTCGAGCGCGGAGAACAGTTCGGTATGTTCGCGATTGGCCACGCCGGCCGACACGAAGATGCCAAGATGCCCGACTTTCTCATGCAGGCAATAGACGATCACCTGTTCGTTGGCGACGATCTCGTCGACGCTGGCGTAGAGATCGGGAATCCAGTTCAGCGCCTGTTGCGGCGGCGTGATGTTGTCCCCCCAGGAGGCGAAGACCACGATGGGCGAGCGCACGTTGCGCAGGTCCACCGCCACGCTGCCGTCCGCGCTGCGCACCTCGCCTGCAGTGAGATGGTTGCCGACGAAGAGGTTCTGCACGATCCAGTCGATCTCGGCGCGGTTGAGCAGGAAGTGGCCGCCCCACCAGCGCTCGAACTCAAGGAACCGCTCGCGCTCGGTGTCGACCCGCGCATAAACCTCGTAGAGTTTTTTCCAATAGGTGTTGGACGGATTGAGCTGCTCGAAATTCTGCACCAGCCAGGCCCCGTCAAAGCGGCCGTTGCCGAGATCGGCGGCCAGGGACGACAGCCACGAGCCGCCCAGCAGGCCACCGCTGTAGCGCATCGGATTGCGCCCGCGCACGCCCGACCAGTAAGCCAGCGGCGAGCCGGCCAGCAGGATCGGCCCGACCAGTTCGGGTGCGGCCGCGGCCAGCATCATCAGCGCCCAGCCGCCCTGGCAATTGCCGATCACGAAAGGCTTGCCCTGCGCCTGCGGGTGACGCCCGGCCACGGTCTCCAGGAACACGGCTTCGGCCCGCGCCACGCTTTCGATGGTCTGGCCGGGACACGGTACCGGGAAGAAGGTGACGAAGTAGCACGGGTGGCCGCGGCGCAGCGCGATGCCGATCTCGCTGTCGATCTTGAAGCCGCCGATGCCGGGGCCATGGCCGGCGCGCGGATCGATCACCACGAAAGGCCGCTTGGCCTCGTCGGTCACCATGCCGGGCGGCGGCAGGATGCGCAGCAAGGCATAGTTGGCGGGCTGCTCGAGCGTGCGCCCGTCGATCAGCACCTCGTGATCGAACACCAGCACCGGCGGCATGCCCTCGCGTTCGTGCTCGAAGGTCTGGTTGCCGCGCTCGCGCAGGATATCGAGCAACAGGATGGAGCGCTGCCAGGCATCCAGCGCGTAGGACCACGCATCGGACAACAGCGGCGGGACGTTCACGGCCAACTCAGGCATGCCGGCGGCGGCGCTGCCGGCATGGGCGACGGGTACTCGTGCGTTCACTCGGCTTCCCCTCTACGATATGGCGTTGGAGGCAGTCGATTTCCCGTGGCGGCGCGAGCCGCCATACGAAATTGCTGCCTTGCAGCACAGGCTAATCTACCAGCCAGGCTCCGTATTGACAACCCGCATTGGAGGGGATCGCCCAACCGGCATGACCTGGCGCAAGCCGGGGCGGCGCCGTCATCGTTCTGCAGGAAACTTGCCCTATACTGGGCCTTGTTTTTTTGCGCGACGCAGCATGCGTGCCGCACGCTGCTTGCGGCCGCCCCTCCCGACGCACTGGAAAGCCGATGACAAAGACGCTCGACAAGTACTCCGTCCTGCTGGCCCGCTGCGCCGAACTGGCAGCCATTCCCACCGCCGTGGCGCATCCCTGCGATGCCTCCTCGCTCGGCGGCGCGCTGCAGGCCGCGCGGCTTGGCCTGATCGTGCCGCTGCTGATCGGGCCCGAGGCGCGGATCCGCCAGGTTGCCGACGCCAACGCGCTCGACCTCGGCGGCAGCGTGCTGATCGACGCGCCGCACAGTCACGCCGCCGCCGCGCGCGCGGTGGCGGCAATACGCTCGGGCGAGGCCGAGCTGCTGATGAAGGGCAGCCTGCACACCGACGAACTGATGCACGAGGTCACCGCCTCGGCCACGGGCCTGCGCACCGGCCGGCGCCTCTCGCATGTGTTCGCGATGGACGTGCCGAGCTACCACAAGCCGCTGTTCATCACCGACGCCGCGGTCAACATCTTCCCCACGCTCAACGACAAGGCCGATATCTGCCGCAACGCGATCGACCTGCTGCGCGTGCTGAGCATCGAAAGCCCCAAGGTGGCGATCCTGTCGGCGGTGGAAACCGTGACCGACAAAATCCCTTCCACCATCGACGCCGCGGCGCTGTGCATGATGAGCCGGCGCGGCCAGATCGAAGGCGGCATCCTCGACGGCCCGCTGGCCTTCGACAACGCCATCAGCCGCGAAGCGGCGGTGACCAAGGGCATCGTCTCCGAGGTGGCGGGCGACCCCGACATCCTGCTGGTGCCCGATCTCGAATCCGGCAACATGCTGGCCAAGCAGCTCACCTTCCTGGCCGGCGCGGAAGCCGCCGGCATCGTGCTGGGCGCGCGCGTGCCGATCATCCTCACCAGCCGCGCCGACAGCGTGCGCGCGCGCATCGGCAGTTGCGCCATTGCCGTACTGGTGGCGCATGCGCGCCGCACCGCCCAGGCCGCCACCGGCGTCTGAGCGTCCGATCCCCCCGCCCCGAAGGAGGCTTGCCAGCGTGAGCGTTGTCCATCCCACCATCCTCGTCGTCAATGCCGGTTCATCCAGCGTCAAGGTCTCGGTGTACGCCGTGCCCGAGGCCGCGCACGCCGACACCGACATCAATCCGGTACTGAGCGCGCATGGCCAGATCGAAGGCATCGGCGTGGCGCCCCGCCTCACCGCGAGCATGGCCGACGGCCGTGCGGTCGCCGACGAACGGTTCCCGGTGGCGCAGGTGGCCGATCACGACGCCGCCTTCCGCCTGATCCGGCTGGTGCTCAGCATCGGCCTGCGCGATACGCCGCCGGTGGCGATCGGCCATCGCGTGGTGCACGGCGGCGCGGACTATGCCGCAGCGGTGAAGATCGACGACGAGGTCATCGCCAAACTGGAGGCGCTGGTACCACTCGCGCCGCTGCACCAGCCGCACAATCTCACGGCGATCCGCGCGGTGCGCGAAGCCGCGCCGGCACTGCTGCAGGTGGCCTGCTTCGACACCGCCTTCCACGCCAGCCACGATGCGATGGCGCAACTGCTGGCGCTGCCCTACGAATACTTCGAACGCGGCATCCGCCGCTACGGTTTTCACGGCCTGTCCTACGAATACATCGCACGCCGGCTGCAACAGGTCGCGCCCGATCTTGCCGCCGGCCGCGTGATCGTGGCCCACCTGGGCAACGGCGCCAGCCTGTGCGCCATGCGCGAGGGACGCAGCATCGAATCCACCATGGGCCTGACCGCGCTCGACGGCCTGCCGATGGGCACGCGCTGCGGCGCCATCGATGCCGGCGCCGTCCTGTGGCTGTCGCAGCAAGGCATGAGCAGCAAGGATATCGAGACCATGCTGTATCAGGAGTCGGGGCTGAAAGGCTTGTCCGGCGTCAGCAGCGATATGCGCGCCCTGCTGGCCAGCGACGCGCCGCGCGCGCGCCTGGCCATCGATTTCTACGCCTATCGCGCTGCGCAGGAAATCGGCAAGCTGGCCACCACGCTGGGCGGCCTCGATGCGCTGGTGTTCACCGCCGGCATCGGCGCCAATTCGCCGCCGGTGCGCGAGCGCATCTGCGCGCGGCTCGCGGACCTGTTCGGCATCAGCCTGGACGCCGCCGCGAACGGCGAGAACCGCCAGCGCATCAGCCGCGACAACAGCCGCGTGCCGGTGCTGGTGCTGCCCACCGACGAAGAAGGCATGATCGCGCTGAATACCGCGCGGATCCTGCGCGAGCAGGCAGGGGCGGCGCAGGCAGCCCGTTAAGAGGCCGGCAGGCGGCCGCCATCAATGGCCGGATGGAGGTTGACGCGCCGCATGGCCTGCTGCATGATGCCCGCATGCACTTCATCGAGCGCCCGGCCGCCTCTGCCACTACCACCGCTACCACCACGACCGCTTTCGGCGGGTCGTGCGGCCGGTACGCGAGCCCGGAGTCGAAGTAGCATCAGCGTATTGCCCCAAGGCCCCGCCAGCAATGGATGGGGACCTGCCGTTTCTCCGCCAGCGCCGGCATCACAGGAGAAACACCATGCAGGATCCAGGCGCAGGGCGGTCCGCCCTTCTGATCGTCGATATGCAATGCGGCATGTTCAACGGCCCGCAGCAGCCATATGAAGGCGAGCGCGTACTCGCCAACATCAACGCACTGATTCGTCAGGCCCGCCAGGCCGGCGCCCCGGTCTTCGCGGCGCGGCACACCGGGCCGCAGGGATCGCCCATCGCGCCGGGAAGCGCGCTCACGCAACTACTGCCCGGGCTGATGGTGGATGCGGCGCAGGACACGGTGTTCGACAAGACCCGGCCCAACTGCTTCTTCGGCACCGGGCTGGCCGGCTGGCTCGCCGGCGCCGGCGTGGCCGAGCTGGTGATCGCCGGGGTAAAAACGGAGTACTGCATCGACACAACCTGCCGCGCCGTCGCCGACCTCGGCTTCAGGGGCGTGCTGGTGGCCGACGCGCATACCACCATGGACACGCCGGCCCTGTCCGCGCGGGCGATCACCGCGCATCACAACCTGGTATTGAACGGACCGTTCGTGCGACTGGCCAGCACAGCGGACTGCCTGTTCCAGCCGCTCCCGGCGACCCGGCGGCCTGAATCCGAAAAGCGTTGAGGAACCAGGCGGATCGGGAAGGCGTGCGGGCCCGGGAACGACGCGCGGCAGGGCTGGCGCCTTGCGCGCATTCGCGACGGCGCATGGCGCATGCTTGCCGGCCTGCCGGCGCAACGAATCCGTGGCCAGGGACACTGCCTAGGCTCGCACCAGGTAAGCCTGCCGCAGGCGCTCCGCATCCACGCCCAGCACGTCGCCGAGATAGGTTTCCATGCCGCCGTAATCCTGCTCGATGGCGTGCATGGACGCCTCCAGATAGGACGCTTTCACCTCCAGCAGCGGCCACATCACCGCCGGGTCGACGCCGGACTGCGCGGCCCGGTCGCTCATCTGCCGGTTGAAGCCCTGGTTGCAGCGATTCGAATCCAGGTAATTGGCCATGATGGCGTCGCGCCCGACCCCCAGCGCCCCGAGCAGCAGCAGCGAGGCAAAGCCGGTGCGGTCCTTGCCGGCGGTGCAGTGGTACAGCAGGTTGCCGCCCTGCTCCGCGGTCTTCAGGAAGCCGCCGAAGGCGGCCTGGTACCTGCGCGGAAAATCGCGGTAGACCTCCAGCATGAAGGCCTCCGTCTCCGGCGCGCTGCCGCCGCGCAGGCGCGGCATCAGCTCCGCCATCGACATGCTGCCTTCCAGCACCGGCGAAGCCACCCAGCGGAAGACCTGGCCAAAGCCGCTCTCCGCCGGCGATTTTTCGCCAGACGAGCGGAAGTCGATCACCAGGTCCAGTTGCAGCGCGCGCAGGCGCGCCATATCGGCGGCGCTGGCCAGGCCCGGATTGCCGCTGCGAAACAGCTTGCCGGCGCGCACCTGGCGGCCATCGGCGGTGACAAGGCCGCCCAGGTCGCGGATATTGACCACGGTCTCCAGCACCAGCGGTGCCTGGCCATGACCGGCGGCGCCTGGCGCCAGCGACGGCGCGTCGCCCACTACGGCGTGGCGGCGCCACGCAAACAAATATTGCATCGATCTCTGTCCTGTTCCTGGAATTCGTCGAACTTCCGTATGGCTTGATCCACCGCTGTGCTGCGACCCACTCGCACAAGCGGGAGAGGGGCGCAGACCTTGGGTGCGCTAGACGAAGCTGTCAGGATGTGCCAAAACCGTCTGGAATGATACGCTCCCCCTCCTCCGGCCCGTTGTATGCCCCATGCCCTGGGCGAAAGCCCAAGTTCGAAGGAGAGCGAGGATCGAGGCTTCCATTTTTGATAACGTTTAGCCGAATTTATGGGCCTGACTTGGGGTTGCAGGACCTAAAAGCGGAGTGGCGCGGACATACGCAATGGCTATCCATCATGCTGCGACGTATTTTCCCGGACGCGTCGAATGCCTAGAATCTTCAATAGCGCTCGCCATGCTACTTTTTCGCTCCGGCATCCGGGGTGAATTCAAAATAGGCGTGCAGCGCTATGACTTCCTCGCGCATGCGTGGGTGGAGATCGATGGAAAAGTCATTGGAGACTTGCAGTACCTCGCACGCAAAATCGTGCCGATTGTTTCTATATAGGAATACAGCCGATGAACAGTTTCACAAGTCAATGGGTGACACCATATGTGCGCGCGACCGAGCTAGTCAGGAAATACTATCCACGCTACCTCCTGCATTTCTTTCTGGTGTCTGTCTTCTTTCTGAGCATCAGCATGGCAAACACCGCCGTGCCATTCCTGTTGGGGCAGTTGACCAACATGCTCAGCCTTCCGGCGCAGGCACGGGTTCCGGCCATGATCATGGGCATGGCGTGCGCTTATGCTGCAACCTGGACGTCGACACAGGTGTTCATCTGGGTAAAAGGGGTGGCTTCGGCCGCGCTGCAGGCAAGGTGCGAGGATGCGCTATACCAGGGCCTTTTTCATCATCTGATCCGTCTTCGACGCAGCGAACAGAAACAACTCGATGCGGGTGTCGTGCTCTCGGAGATCGAGCGGGCGCGTGAAAGCTTCGGGTATATCAATTTTTCGGTCTTCTGGGCCATCTTGCCGATTATGTTCGAGCTGTGTGTGGTGTATCTGATCCTGTGGTCCAGGATCGATCTGGCGTTTGCAGCGGCGTTTACGGCGGCAATCGTCGTGCTGTTCCTGGTCGCGTATTCCATGGCCAACAGAACGGTATCGATTCACCAGGATATCTTCGCGGCCCGGAATTCGATATCGAGTCATCTGAGCGAACGAATGCGCATGCTCGATGATATCCGCTACAACAATGCGTACGTCAGGGAAGAGGCACTAGCGAGAGTCCGCATGGGCACGTACGTGCGTACCGTGACGCGCGCTCACTTGCGGATGGGCTGCATGATGGGCCTGCAAACGGTGTGTATTGGCCTGATCCTTACGGCGTTTACGCTCTACATGACACGAGAGACGCTTGCGGGGGAAAGAACGGTGGGGGATTTCGTGATGGTAGTGGGATATATATCCCAGCTCACCACACCATTCATGATGATCGCCGGCTCGCTAATCGATTTGAAGAAGAGCTATACGGCACTGAATGTCGGGCTCGCGTATATGGACAAGGAGCATGACAGGGAGGGCAACGGTCTTGTTCCGCGGACGCGCGATCCGGTATTCGAACTGAACGTCGTTCATCTTCCTGCTGCGACGTCGCGGGGCATTACCTATTGCTTCGATGCCGGGCGCATGCATGCTATCGGCGGTCCGTCCGGCGTGGGCAAGACGACGCTGCTTCAGGCGATGCTGGGCCTGGTGCCGGTCACACGCGGTGAAATACGGTTCCTTGGCGTGAAGCTCTCCGACATCGGGCCCGATGATGTTTTTGCACATGTCGCAATGGTCCCGCAGGATGCCGTCGTGATTTCAGGAAGTCTGCGCGACAACCTGACATACGGATCCGCCGTGGACATTCCGGATGCAAGATTAATGGAAATTGTGGATGCCCTGGGACTCGGAGGCATCAAGCAGGATACGAGTGGATCGCCGCTCGATATCGAGATCTCGCCTGCCGACCCTCTTCTTTCCGGCGGGGAGCGGCAGCGTATTGCCATCGCCCGGGCGCTGGCGCGGGATGTGCGAACGATCATTCTTGATGAGCCAACCTCGGCGCTGGATCATGCTACCGAGACAAGCGTGCTGGCTGCGCTGCGCGAGCGGGTCGAGACGTTGATCGTAGTCAGCCATCGGCAGGCGGTATTCGACATGGCGGATAGCGTCCTTTTCCTATCCCGGGAGGAGGAGGCGCGCGAAACGCAAGCTTCGTGGCTAGCGTAGTCCGCGATAGCTTCCCGCCGCCCGATGGCGACGGCCTCGTATGTAGACAGACCTGTCCCAACCCATCCAAGCCGAAGACCCCGACACCACTCCGCCTTTAGGCCCTGCAGATCTAAATCAGATCAACCCGGGGACACAAGCGCCAGCGCATTCGCCCCCCTCAGCGTGCGCGATACGCCGGCACATGCCAGCGCGTATGGCAGCCGGCAATATAACGGCGATCGAGGTTCGCCACCAGCTTCCACACCGTCATCGGATCGACATCGTCGAGGTCCAGGTCGACCCAGGCCCAGGGATGGGCGCCGTCGCCCTCGTCGATCAACTCCACCTCCTTCACCCGCACATAGGAGGCCAGGGCCTCGCGCAGCCGCGCTGCGCCGACTCCGGCACGTAGTCCTCTTACCAAAACCTTCATCACGCGCTCCAATGATTTCAGATCGCCTCGCTGTCCAGGGCCGATGCGCATACTGCCCGGCCCCGGGCCCGCGATGCGCCGACAGCAAACCTGTACGGCGCGAGGATTCCGAAAGTATGACGCCTTGCACCCCCGGGAATTTCCCCGCACCCGCACCCTCCTTGATCCTGGTCAGAAGTTCCCCGGATCCGGCCTCGACACGCGCCGCCGGCCGCCACCATAATTTCCCCATGTCGAACTCGGCAGCCCGGCCACGAGCCGGCCTGCGCATCGGCCAGGCCTTCACGGAAGCCCGACGAACGACACCGCCCTCAAGCCAGCCGCAGGCTACCGATCTTGCCCGCGCGTGACGTCCGCCATCCCGTGTTGACCCCAACATCAACAAGACAAGCAAAGGGAAAGCGATGACAGATCCGCGCAATCCGACCCAGACCGTCCCCACTGCCGCGGCCGCCGCGGGCCAGGCCACACCGAAAATTTCGCAACCGTGGGGGCTCTATGCCGCCGTGGTGGTGCTGATCGGCATACTCTGGCTGCCAGTGCCCGCCGACCTGCCGGTGGCGGGCCATCGCATGCTGGCCATCCTCGCCTTCGCCATCGTGGTGTGGATCACCGAGGCCGTCTCCTACGAGGCCAGCGCGGTCATGATCACCTCGCTGATGGCAGCGCTGATCGGCTTCGCGCCAACCGTGGGCGATCCCGCCACGCAGTACGGTACCTCCAGGGCACTCGGCATGGCGCTGGCGGGCTTCTCCAACACCGCGCTGGCACTGGTCGCCGCCGCCCTGTTCATCTCGGCCGCGATGACCGTGACCGGGCTGGACCGGCGCATCGCGCTGGTCACGCTCTCGGCCATCGGCACCAGCACCCGGCGCATCCTGATCGGCAGCATCGCGGTCACCATCGCGCTGTCGCTGGTGGTGCCCAGCGCCACGGCGCGCAGCGCCTGCGTGGTGCCGATCATGATGGGCATCATCGCCGCCTTCGGTGTCGACAAGAAGTCAAACATCGCGGCCGGCATCATGATCACGGTGGCGCAGGCCACCAGCATCTGGAACGTCGGCATCCAGACCGCCGCCGCGCAGAACCTGCTGACGGCGGGCTTCATGGACAAGCTGCTGGGCGAGCGCATCACCTGGCTGCAATGGCTGATCGCCGGCGCGCCGTGGGCCGTCGCGATGTCGGTGGTGCTGTATTTCCTGGTGCGTTTCCTGCTGCCCGCCGAGACCGAGGCCATCCCCGGCGGCAAGGAAGCCGTGCAGCGCGAACTGGCCGGGCTGGGCCCGATGAGCGGCCCGCAGAAACGGCTTGCCGCGGTATCCATCGGCCTGCTGCTGTTCTGGGCCACCGAGGGCAAGCTGCATCAGTTCGATACCGCCACCGTGACCTTCGTCGGCCTGGTGATCCTGATGATGCCGCGCATCGGCGTGATGGACTGGAAGACCATGCAGCAGCGCACGCCGTGGGGTACCCTGATCGTGTTCGGCGTGGGCATCAGCCTGGGCACCGCGCTGCTCACTACGCAGGCCGGCCAGTGGCTGGGCAAGTTCGTGGTGGCGCATTCCGGGCTCGCCACGCAGGGACCGATCCTGGTGTTCGCCATCCTGGCGGCCTTCCTGATCCTGATCCATCTCGGCTTCGCCAGCGCCACCGCGCTCACCGCCGCGCTGCTGCCGATCCTGATCTCGGTGCTGCAGACCCTGCCGGGCGACGTCAACAAGATCGGCCTGACCATGCTGCTGGGCTTTACCGTCAGCTTCGGCTTCATCCTGCCGATCAACGCGCCGCAGAACATGGTGTGCCTGGGCACCGACACCTTCAATGGCAAGCAGTTCGCCAGGGTCGGCATCCCCGTCACGCTGATCGGCTACGCCATGATGCTGCTGTTCGCCGCCACCTACTGGCGCTGGCTGGGCTGGATCTGAGCCGGGGAGAACACGCATCATGCACATCACACTGCAAGCCGCCACCCAACTGGCGCGCGACCTGCTGGCCGCGCAGGGCGTACCCGCCGACATCGCCAACGACGTGGCCGAACACCTGGTCGAGGCCGATCGCTGCGGCTATGCCAGCCACGGCCTGTCGATCCTGCCAAATTACCGGCGCTCGCTTGCCACCGGCAACGTCAATCCCGCCGGCCGCGCCGAATGCGTGCTCGACCGCGATAGCCTGCTGGTGTTCGACGGCAACGGCGGCTTCGGCCAGCACGTCGGCAAGACCGTCATCGAGACCGCCATCGAGCGGGTGCGCCGGCACGGCCACTGCATCGTCACGCTGCGCCGCTCGCACCATCTCGGCCGCATGGGGCACTTCGGCGAGATGGTGGCCAAAGAAGGCTATGTACTGCTGAGCTTCACCAATGTGATCAACCGCGCGCCCGCGGTGGCGCCCTATGGCGGCCGCGCCGCGCGGCTGACCACCAACCCGCTATGCTTCGCCGGGCCGATGCCGAACGGCAGGCCGCCGCTGGTGGTGGACATCGCCACCAGCGCGATCGCCATCAACAAGGCGCGCGTGCTGGCCGAGAAAGGCGAGCCGGCGCCGGAGCACAGCATCATCGACGCCGACGGCAATCCCACCACCGATGCCGCCACCATGTTCGGCGAGCGCCCGGGGGCGCTGCTGCCCTTCGGCGGCCACAAGGGCTATGCGCTAGGGGTGGTGGCCGAGTTGCTGGCCGGCGTGCTGTCGGGCGGCGGCACCATCCAGCCGGAGAACCCGCGCGGCGGCGTGGCCACCAACAATATGTTCGCGGTGCTGATGAACCCGGCGCTCGACCTGGGGCTGAGCTGGCAGAGCGCCGAGGTGGAAGCCTTCGTCAACTACCTGCACGACACCCCGCCCGCGCCGGGCTTCGATGGCGTGCAATACCCGGGTGAGTTCGAAGCCGCCAACCGCGCGCTCGCCACCACCCATCTGGAGGTCAATCCAGCCATCTGGCGCAACCTGGCGGCGCTGGCGCAGGAACTTGGCGTAGCGCTGCCAGCGGCCTGACCCGGCGTGCCCTGCGCCGGACCTGCCCGTGGTCCGGCGCAGGCTTCCCCCACGGTGCAGGCCATTTTTGATACGCTAGCCACTTTGGCCATTTCTGCCATTTGGCTGGCGGCAGTGCTCCCCTGCGCTTCCGGCCCGGCTATCCACCCACCCACGTCGGAGACCGGCTTGCCGATGCAGCATATTGAAATCCAGTTCGCCTCCACGCTGGCGAGCGCTTGCCCGTCCGAGCCGCCCATGCGGCTGGCCTACCCCCAGCGCACCCTGACCGTGCGGCAACTGATCGGCGACGTGGTGCGCGAGCAATGCGCGCGCCTGGCGCTACGCGCCGCGATCGGCGCGGCCGAAGCCGCTGCCCGCGTGGCCCGCCAATACCTCACCGACGAAGAGATCGCGCAACTCTCGGCGCACGGACGCGTCGCCTTGCAGGCGGCGGGCTCGCCGGCGGCGCCCGAGCCTGAGGCCGAGGTCGCTTGCGCGCTGGCTGGCTTCGGCAAGCGGCGCTTCCTGCTGACGGTACAAGGGCAGCGCATGCACAGTCTGGACGACACCATCCAGCTGGCGCGGGACACCCAGATCGCTTTCGTGCGGCTGGTGCCGCTGGTGGGGGGCTGAGGCATGGCAGTCATGATGCTTCCCGCCAGCCATTTCGCGCTCGACGGCATCGAGCAGCACTGGCCCGCCCTGGCGCAGGCCACCGCGCATTGGGCTGAACTCGATGCCGCGGCGCAACGCCAGGGCCTGGGCGCGGGCAGCCGCTCGCGCGACTGGGAAAGGCTTGCCTGCGAAGCCCGGGATGGCATCGCCACCCAAAGCGCCCGCGACTGGTACAACCGTCTTGCGGCCGCGCTGCCCGCGCCTGCGCTGCCGCGTTGCCTGGCCCTGCTGATACTGCACCGGCAGCGCTGGCTGCAGCGCTTGTTCCCGGGGTCGGCGCCGGGCGAGGCGGAAATCCTGGCCTGTGTCACGCGCGAACAAGCGCTGTTCCAGGTGGCAAGCAGGCTGGCGGAACAAGTCATGTACGACGCGGCGCTTGCCTCCTCCGGCAAGGAGAACGAGAGCGCCATCGGCGGCGCGCCTCAAACCGCGCCGGATGCGCCACTGCCATGCGAGGAGGCCGATGCGCTGATGCTCTCGCAATTCGCGCTGGCGTTGCTGGGCGATACGCAGACACCGCCAGCCTACCCGACCCATCCTCCACAAGACTGGGAGGACCTTGCGTCGCGGCAGCCGGCCGGCTTGCGCGCGCTGGCCGGCCAGCTCGCGGCCGGCGCGCTTCACCTGGATGCCGACGGCATGTTCCAGCCGGTGCCCGGCCAGGGCCTGGCGTTGCCGGTACAACTGCCCGGCGAGGGCGAGACCGGCCCGGTCGGCGAACTGCCGCCGCTGTCCTGGCTGTACGCGCTGCATGTGCGCGGCCTGCTTGCGCTGGCGCTGCGCGAGGGCTGGATCGGCGCGCACGCGGCCATCCGCCTGTCGCGGCAGAGCGACTACTGCGCACCGTTCCAGTTGCTGTGCCATACGCAGGCCGAACTAGCCGGCATGCGTCACGGCCCCGCGCTGCTGGACACCGTGGCCTATCTTCGCGAGCGGCACACCGCCCTGGCGGAGCAACTGGACCAGGTGCCGGCCCAGACCGAGCATGGCAAGTTCGTCGCCCGGCCGGTCTCGCCGTCCGGTTCCGATCGCTGGGGCTACTCGCCGACGCTGGCCATGGTGGGCAGCGCACCGCTGCTGCGGGCCTGCGCCTGGCTGGCGGGCAATACGTGGGACGGCGTCCCCTTCTGGCGGAAGTTCGCCCATCAGGACTTCCTCGACCTGCGCTGCCTGGATACGCAGGAACAACGCGCGGACGTGGTGGCCGCCCTGCGCCACTGCGGCCCATTGGCGCTCGAGCGCGCGCTGCAGCATTGCAGCGCGGCCGCCGACAGCCTGATCTTCGAGGCACTGGGGCACGCTGCGCTCCTCCCCCTGCTGGCATGGACCCACGGCTACCTGCGCGAGCACAGCGCCGACAGCGAGCCACCGCTCGGTGTGATCGAACCGGCCGCCGTGCTGCCCATCCTGCAGGCGCTGCCCACCCCCGCATGGCACTGGTTCCGCGATGTCTATCTCGCGCACGGCAGCGAGCTTCACGCCCGCGACGAAACCGCCAGGCTGCTGGGCGCCCTCCTTGGCGAGAACGCCGCGGCGCTGGTGAAGTCGGCACTGACCAAGCACGCGCACGTCCCGATCAAGGCCCTGGGACTGCTGCCCTTGCCCGCGGGTGCCGAAGGCGAGGCTGCCTGCATCGAACGCTATGTGCAATTGCAGCAGGTAGGCCAGGAGGCCACCCGCTATGGCGCCCTGCGCCAGGCCAACCAGCGCGCTGCCGCCATCATCGGCCTGCGCAACCTGGCCGTGTCGGCAGGCTACGCCGAACTGGGCGAGCTCGAATGGGCGATGGAAGCGCGGCAAGGCGCGGCGCTGCAAGCCTGGTTTACGCCGCAGGCCATGGGTGGCTACAGCGCCTATATCGACATGGCGGCGGAGCCCGCCGGGCCGGTGGTGATCAACGCCAGGGGCAAGCGCCTGGCGAACGCGCCGGCCGCGTTGAAGAAGGTACCCGAATGGCTGGCGCTCAAGGCGGCCTGGGACGCGCTCAAAGCGCAGCGCCGCCGCTTTGTCCGGGCGCTGGAACACCGGCTGGTGGCGCAGACCCCGATGAGCCCGGCGCAGGCCGGCGAGGCGCTGCGGCATCCGCTGATGGCGGACCTGGTGGCACGGCTGGTATGGCAGGACGAAAGCGGCCGGCAGGGCCTGCTGAGCGCGCAAGGCCTGGAAGGCCCGGACGACGCGCAGCCGCCGCATGGCGCCTTGCGGCTGGTGCATCCCCATGGCTGGCTGGCGGCGGGCGTGCTGGCGCAATGGCAGGCATGGGCCGTGGCGCGCGGGCTGGTGCAGCCGGTCAAGCAGGTATTCCGCGAGCTGTACGTACCCACCCCGGCCGAGCGCGAGGCCGGCTACGCGTCGGGCCGCTACGCCGGCAGGCGCGCACGCACGGTGCCCGCTCAGGGCATATTCAAGACGCGCAACTGGCGGCCGTCAGACGGGGGCGGATGCGCCGAGCATCATCGCCGCTTTGCCGACGGCACGGTGGCGCGTTTCGATTTCGACTTCGACCCGCACTTCTTCACCGAACTGCCGGAGCTCACCACGGGCGCCGTCACCTTCGACCGTGACGGCAGCGCCATCGCCCTGGCCGAGGTCCCGCCCATCGTGTTCTCCGAAACCATGCGCGATCTCGACCTGCTGATCGCGCGGGCCATTGCCGAAGGCGGCGAGCACTACAGCTCGGCCGAATCGCTGGCGGGACGGCGGGCACTGCTGCAGGCGCTGGCGCCCGCGCTGGGAGCGGATCGCATCGAGGTCGACGAGCGCCATGTGCACGTACGGGGCAAGCTGGCCCAATACCGCATCCACCTGGCCAGCGCGCATATCCACCTGGAGCCGGGCGCCTACCTGTGCGTCATCCCGGATGCGCGCGCCGCCGCAGGCAAGCCGCTGCGGCTGCCGTTCGAGGAGGACGATGCGCGGACCGCGGAGATTGTCAGCAAGGTGCTGCTGCTGCTCGACGACGACCAGATCACCGATCCTGCCATCACCGGGCAGATCCGGCAGGGCGCAGGGCAAGACTGAAGGCGGAATCCGGCGCACCAGGTCCTTGGCAATACAATACTGGCCATGAAACGTCTCTGGTCGAATTTCCTCAAGCTGGTGGTCCTGCTGGTGCTGGGCGGCGCCCTGCTCGGCACGCTGGCCGTCCTCGTGGCCCAGCGCCAGTTGCCGACGCTGGACGCGCTCACCGCCTTCCGCCAGTCTCCCGGCTATGTCCCGATCAGCCAGATACCGCCCACGCTCACGCAGGCGGTGGTGGCGATCGAGGACGAGCGCTTCTACCTGCACGACGGTATCGACTACGTCGGCGTGATCCGCGCCGGCGTGGCCAACCTGTCCGACGAGCTGTCCCAGGGCGCCTCCACCATCACCATGCAGGTGGCGCGCAACTTCTTCCTGTCGCGCCAGAAGACCTATACCCGCAAGCTCTACGAGGTGCTGATGGCCTACCGCATCGAGCACGCCATGGGCAAGGACGAGATCCTGGAGCTCTATATGAACAAGATCTACCTTGGGCAGGGCGCCTATGGCTTCGCCGAAGCCGCCGAGACCTACTTCGGCAAGCCGGTGTCCGACCTGACGCTGGCCGAATGCGCGATGCTCGCAGGATTGCCCAAGGCGCCTTCGGCCAATAACCCCGTGGTCAATCCGCGGCGGGCCCGGCAGCGGCAGACGTATATCCTGCGGCGGATGCTGGAACTGGGGAAGATCGACCGGGGGCAGTATGATGCGGCGCTGCTGGAGCCGTTGCGGCTACGCTGACCGCCCGTCCGACACCCCCCGCGGCGTGCGTCCGCGCCGATACCGGAAATGCTGCGGCGCTGGAGACGCGAGTCGCGCCGCATCCTGTCACGTCACTGCAGCAGCGCGCGATGGCGCGACACCGCCTGCAGCACGATCTCGTCCAGGCCGGCATCCTCGCTGCGTTCGTCCAGCCGTGCCAGCAGCGCACGCCGCATGCGCGGCTCCCAGAAACGCTTGATATGCCCGGCGATATCCGCCAGCGCTTCCTCGCGATCGGGCATGGCCTCGAAGAAGGTGCCGATCTGGTTCGCCATCTTGACGAGATTGTCGGAGTTCATGCCTGTTCCGTCCTGCTGTGCAAACGTTGGGGGTGGGAGTAGACCACGTGGCGGCCGGCGCGCACAAAGCCGGCCAGCGTGACGCCGGCATCGAGCGCCAGCCGCACCGCCAGCGCGGTCGGGCCCGAAACGGCGGCCAGCACGCCGACGCCGGCGCTGGCGGTCTTCAGCACCATTTCGTAGCTGGCGCGGCTGGTGACCAGCACGGCGCCGCGCGAGCGGTCTTCGCCGCTGCGCGCCAGCGCCCCGATCAGTTTGTCGAGCGCGTTATGGCGGCCCACGTCTTCGCGCACCAGCGCTACCTGGCCGTCGGCGCGCAGCCAAGCGGCGGCGTGCGTGGAGCCGGTGTGGCGCAGCAGTTCCTGCCGGGTCTGCAACTGCGCGAACGCGGCGTACAGCACTGCGGCGCTGAAGCTGGCGCTGCTGCCCACCGGCGCCGGCGCGCGCATGACCTCCTGCAGCGATTCGGTGCCGCACAACCCGCAGCCGGTGCGGCCCGTCATGGCGCGGCGCCGGTCCTTGAGCGCGGCGAAGGCTTGCGCCGCGATGCGCAGCTTCACCGCAATGCCCTCGGGGCGGACCTCGGTGTCGATCTCATAGACGTCGCGCGGGCTGGCCACCAGCCCTTCGCTCAGGCTGAAGCCCAGCGCGAAGTCTTCAAGATCGGCCGGCGACGCCAGCATCACCGCGTGCGAGATGCCGTTGTACTCGAGCGCGACCGGCACTTCCTCGGCGATCTCGTCGTCCTCCAGCGCCAACTCCCCCAGGCGGCAGCGGCTGACCGCGAAGGTGCTGTGCGTGGGCGGCTCGGCGTCGGTGTCTGGCACCGCAGCGAACCTGGCCATGGCGAGTTCGCAGGCCGTCATGCCGACCCCGCCTCGGCGCTGGCCGCCTGCAGCAGCTGCATCTGCTGGTCGTGGAAATCGCGATACTGGCGCTGCCATTCGGACGGCTGCGCCACCGGCGTCACCTGCACCGCGGTGACCTTGTACTCGGGGCAGTTGGTGGCCCAGTCCGAGTTGTCGGTGGTGATCACGTTGGCGCCGGATTCCGGGAAGTGGAAGGTGGTGTACACCACGCCCGGCTGCATGCGTTCGCTGACGATGGCGCGCAGCACGGTCTCGCCTGCGCGGCTCTGCACGCCGACCCAGTCGCCGTCCTTGATGCCGCGTTCCTCGGCGTCGTGCGGATGGATCTCCAGGCGGTCCTCGTCGTGCCACATCACGTTCTCGGTGCGGCGCGTCTGCGCGCCCACGTTGTACTGCGACAGGATGCGCCCGGTGGTGAGGATCAGCGGGAACTTGCGGTTGACGCGCTCGTTGGTGGGCACGTAGCGGGTGATGATGAACTTGCCCTTGCCGCGCACGAAGGCGTCGATATGCATGGTGGGCGTGCCTTCCGGCGCCGCATCGTTGCACGGCCACTGGATGCTGCCGAGCTCTTCGAGGCGCTGGTAGCTGACGCCGCTGAAGGTGGGCGTGAGGCGCGCGATCTCGTCCATGATCTCGGACGGGTGCTTGTATTCCATCGGATAGCCCAGCGCATTGGACAGCAGCACCGTGGCTTCCCAGTCGGCGTAGCGGGCCTTGGGCGGCATCACCTTGCGCACGCGCGAGATGCGGCGCTCGGCGTTGGTGAAGGTGCCGTCCTTCTCCAGGAAGGACGAGCCCGGCAGGAAGACGTGCGCGTACTTGGCGGTCTCGTTGAGGAAGATGTCCTGCACCACGATGCATTCCATGGCCGACAGCGCAGCCGCCACGTGCTGCGTGTTGGGGTCGGACTGCACGATGTCCTCGCCCTGGCAGTACAGGCCCTTGAAACTGCCCGACAGCGCGGCCTCGAACATATTGGGGATGCGCAGGCCGGGTTCCGGGCTGATCTCCACGTTCCACGCCGATTCGAACAGCCCGCGCGTGGTCGAGTCCGACACATGGCGGTAACCCGGCAGTTCGTGCGGGAAGGAGCCGATATCGCAGGAACCCTGCACATTGTTCTGCCCGCGCAGCGGGTTCACGCCCACGCCTTCGCGGCCGATATTGCCGGTGCACATGGCGAGGTTGGCGATACCCATCACGGTGGTCGAACCCTGCGCATGCTCGGTCACGCCGAGGCCGTAGTAGATCGCCGCGTTGCCACCGGTGGCGTACAGGCGCGCGGCGCCCCGCAACTGGCCGGCCGGAATGCCTGTGATCTCCGCCATGGCTTCAGGCGAATTCTCCGGCAACGAGACGAAGTCGCGCCATTGCTGGAAGGCGCGGTCCTCGCAGCGCTCGGCGATGAAGGCTTCGTTCATCAGGCCTTCGGTGACGATCACGTGCGCCAGCGAGGTCACCACGGCCACATTGGTGCCCGGACGCAATTGCAGGTGGAAATCGGCCCGCACGTGAGGCGATTCGACCAGGTCGATGCGGCGCGGATCGATCACGATCAGCCTGGCGCCGGCGCGCAGCCGCTTCTTCATGCGCGAGGCAAATACCGGATGGCCGTCGGTGGGGTTGGCGCCCATCACCAGGATCACGTCGGCCTTCTCCACCGAGCGGAAGGTCTGCGTGCCGGCCGATTCGCCCAGCGTCTGCTTGAGGCCGTAGCCGGTCGGCGAGTGGCAGACCCGCGCGCAGGTGTCGACGTTGTTGTTGCCGAAGGCGGCACGCACCAGCTTCTGCACCAGGTAGCCTTCCTCGTTGGTACAGCGCGACGACACGATGCCGCCGATCGACTCGCGGCCATGTCCGGCCTGGATACGCTTGAACTCGGAAGCGGCGTAGCCGATGGCTTCTTCCCACGACACTTCGCGCCACGGATCGGTGATCTTCGCGCGGATCATCGGGTTCAGGATGCGGTCCTTGTGGGTGGCGTAGCCCCACGCGAAACGCCCCTTCACGCACGAGTGCCCTTCGTTGGCCTGCCCGTTCTTGTACGGCACCATGCGCACCACTTCATTGCCCTTCATCTCCGCCTTGAAGGCGCAGCCCACGCCGCAGTAGGCGCAGGTGGTGACAGTGCTGTGCTCGGGCTGCCCCATGCGGATGATGGAGGTCTCGGCCAGCGTGGCGGTGGGGCATGCCTGCACGCAGGCGCCGCACGACACGCAGTCGGAATCCATGAAGCTGTCGCCCTGCCCCGCCGTCACGCGCGCATCGAAGCCGCGGCCGCTGATGGTGAGCGCGAAGGTGCCCTGGGTTTCCTCGCAGGCGCGCACGCAGCGGTTGCACACGATGCACTTGGAGGGGTCGTAGGTGAAATACGGGTTGGATTCGTCCTTGGCCTCGGCACGGTGATTGGCGCCGTCGTAGCCGTAGCGCACCTCGCGCAGGCCCACCACGCCGGCCATGTCCTGCAGCTCGCAATTGCCGTTGGTGGGACAGGTCAGGCAGTCCAGCGGATGGTCGGAGATATAGAGCTCCATCACCCCGCGGCGCAGATCGGCCAGCTTGTCGCTCTGCGTCCTGACCTTCATGCCGGTTTCGGCCGGCGTGGTGCACGACGCCGGATAACCGCGGCGCCCTTCGATCTCGACCAGGCACAGGCGGCAGGAGCCGAAGGACTTGAGGCTGTCGGTGGCGCACAGCTTGGGCACGTTGACCCCAGCCTGCACGGCGGCGCGCATGAGCGAGGTGCCGGCCGGCACGGTCACATCGACGCCGTCGATCTCCAGCGTGACCTGCTGCTGCGAATCGCTGGGCGGCGTACCGAAATCGATTTCGTTGCGTGTATTCAAGGCGGACTCCCGCTGCGGCCTCGGGGACCGCGTACTGGTTCAGTGAAGCGCCGGTGGCGCGTGCCCGGCAATCAGGCAGCCTTGGCGGGTGCGGCCACGCCGAAGTCTTCCGGGAATTCGTTCAGCGCCGACAGCACCGGGTACGGCGTCATGCCGCCCATGGCGCACAGCGAGCCGCCCAGCATGGTGTCGCACAGGTCGCGCACCAGCTTCACGTGCTTCACCGGCTGATCGCCGGCGATGATCTTGTCGATCACCTCGACGCCGCGGGTCGAGCCGATCCGGCACGGCGTGCACTTGCCGCAGGACTCGATGGCGCAGAACGCCATGGCATAGCGGGCCTGCTTCGCCATGTCCACGGTGTCGTCGAACACCACGATGCCGCCATGTCCCAGCACCGCGCCGAAGGCGGCGAAGGCTTCGTAGTCCATCGGCGTATCGAGCCGCGACTCCGGCAGGTAAGCGCCCAGCGGCCCGCCCACCTGCACCGCGCGAATGGGGCGGCCGCTGCGCGTGCCCTGGCCGTAATCCTGCAGCAGCTCGCGCAGGGTCACGCCAAAGGCCTTCTCCACCAGCCCTCCCTGCCGCACGTTGCCGGCCAGCTGGAACGGCAGCGTGCCGCGCGAGCGGCCCATGCCGTAGTCGCGGTAGAACGCCGCGCCGCGCGAGAGGATCAGGGGCACGGTGGCCAGCGAGATCACGTTGTTGATGATGGTGGGCTGGCCGAACAGGCCTTCGATCGCCGGCAGCGGCGGCTTGGCGCGCACCACGCCGCGCTTGCCTTCCAGGCTCTCCAGCAGCGCGGTTTCCTCGCCGCACACATAGGCGCCGGCGCCCTTGCGCACCTCCAGGTGGAAGCGCCTGCCGCTGCCGCGAATGTCATCGCCGAGCCAGCCGCCGGCCCGGGCGATGCCGATGGCCGCCTCCAGCATGGCGATGGCGTGCGGATATTCCGAGCGCACGTAGATATAGCCCTGCTGCGCGCCCACCGCGAGGCCGGCGATGGTCATGCCTTCGATCAGCATGAAGGGATCGCCTTCCATCACCATGCGATCCGAGAAGGTGCCGGAATCGCCCTCGTCCGCGTTGCAGACCACGTACTTGACCGGCGCCTCCGCCTTCAGCACCGTCTGCCACTTGATGCCGGTGGGAAAGGCCGCGCCGCCGCGGCCGCGCAGGCCGGAGTCGGTGACTTCCTGCACGATCCGCGCGCCGTCCAGCGCCAGCGCCCGGGTCAGGCCGGCGTAGCCCTGGTGCGCGACGTAGTCATCGAGGGACAGCGGATCGGTGATGCCCATGCGGGCGAAGGTCAGGCGTTCCTGCCTTTTCAGGAAAGGGATTTCCTCGGTAAGGCCGAGGCCGAGGGCGTGCTCGCCGCCAGCCAGGAAGTCAGCGTCGAACAGCGCGGCGACATCCTCCGTGTCCACCGGACCGTAGGCCACGCGCCCCGCGGGAGTCTGCACCTCCACCAGCGGCTCCAGCCAGAACATGCCGCGCGAGCCATTGCGCACCAGCGTCACGCTGGCGCCGCGCGCCGCCGCCTCGCGCGCAATGGCGCGCGCCACCTCGTCGGCGCCCATGGCGAGCGCACTGGAATCGCGGGGAACGAAAACGGTAATGCTCATGCCTCCACCTCCGCCGGCTGATCGCGCGACGCGTCGGCGCAGGCCTTCACCAGGGCATCGAAACGCTGTGGCGTCACGCGGCCAGCCAGTTGCCCGTCGATCGTCACGGCCGGGCCGCAGGCGCACTGGCCCAGGCAATACACCGGCTCCAGCGTGAACCCGCCGTCGGCCGTGGTCTCGTGGAAGGCGCAGCCGAGCGCGCGCTCCGCGTGGGCGGCCAGGGCCTCGCTGCCCACCGCCTGGCAAGCTTCGGCGCGGCAGACCTGGACCACGTGCCGGCCGGGCTTGCTGTCGCGAAAGTGATGGTAGAAGGTGACCACGCCATGCACCTCGGCACGCGACAGGTTGAGCGCGCGGGCGATTTCGGGCAAGGCATCGGCGGGCACGTAGCCGACGGCATCCTGGATCTCGTGCAGGATCGGCAGCAAGGCGCCCGGCATATCGCGGCGCGCGGCAACGATGCGCGCGACACGCTCGCGTACGGGTTCAGCAGCGGGTATGGACATCTGGTCTCCTGGTGGCGCAGCGCGGGCCGGCGAGCGAGGCCGGCGGCAGACGGTGTGGCGCATCGGCTTGCGCGTCTTGCCAGGAATGGCTGCGGGGCGCGGCATGCCGTCTTCTGGCAACCGCTTTATATGCTATTTTTTTCATATATTTAGGGGCATCAAACCGGGCACCTCCCCTGATTGACCGCTGTTTCCGCAGGCTTTTCCGGTTTCCGTGCCGCTTTGAGCGGACTATAGGCAGTTGGCCGGATTCGAGCAATATGCTATTTTTCTCATATGATCCGCATCGCAATCCTGCCTCACCTGCAAATTCGCGACGACGGCCCCGACGCCGGGCCGGGGCTCGACGTCTCACGCCTGGTGACCTTGCTCGGCCATATCGAAAGCACCGGCAGCATCAGCCAGTCGGCCCAGGCCGCTGGCTTGTCCTACCGCTATGCCTGGGGCATCCTGCGCGACGCGGAAAGCCTCTTCGGCGGCGCGCTGATCGCCAAGACCCGCGGGCGCGGCAGCGCGCTCTCGCCGCTGGCGCAGCAACTGGTGTGGGCCAGCAAGCGCATAGCCGCGCGGCTCTCGCCCACCCTGGAGAGCCTGGCGTCGGAGCTGGAGATCGAGCTGAAGAAGCTGGTGGACCAGAGCGGCCCCACGCTGCGCCTGCACGCCAGCCATGGCTTCGCGGTGGCGGCGCTGCACGACTTCCTGGATGCGCACCAGGTGCGCCACGACCTGAAGTACTGCGGCAGTCTCGAGGCGGTTGCCGCGCTGGCGCAGGGCGCCTGCGACATTGCCGGCTTCCATGTGCCGATCGGCGAGTTCGAGCAAAGCACGCTGGCCGGCTTCGCCGCCTGGATCCGTCCCGAGAAGCACCTGCTGATCCATCTCGCCGTGCGCTCGCAAGGTATCTTTGTGCGGCCGGGCAATCCGAAGCAGGTCACCACACTGCAGGACCTGTGCCGCGCCGACGTGCGCTTCGTCAACCGCCAGCCCGGCTCCGGCACGCGGCTGCTGCTGGACCTGATCCTGGCGGCGCGCGGCATCGACAGCAGCCGGATCGAGGGCTACAGCAACGGCGAGTTCACCCACGCCGCGGTAGCGGCTTATATCGGCAGCGGCATGGCGGATGCGGGATTTGGCGTGGAAACCGCGGCGCGGCGCTTCGGCCTGGATTTCGTGCCGGTGCTCAAGGAGCGCTATTTCTTCGCGATCGAGCGCGAGCGCCTGCAAAGCCCGGCGCTGGCCGGCGCCGTGGCCGCACTGCGCAGCGGCAGTTTCCGGCAGGTGGTGGACGCACTGCCAGGCTACGACGGCAGCCTGACAGGAACGGTGCTGACGCTGGAAGAGGCGTTTCCGGAAGACGCGGGCGGCTAGGATGATCCACCAGCGCGATGGCTCCTGCTGCGATGCGTCCGGCCCGGACGATCGGTCTCAGTAGACTTCCGGCACGATCATATTGTCCGGCACCGGCTGGCGCGTGTAGTCGTCGTGCCGTTCGCGCTGCGGCAACACCACGGGCGGCTGGGCGCGCTCTTCGTACGGCATCTGCTGCAGCAGATGATGGATGCAGTTCAGGCGCGCCTTCTTCTTGTCTACCGCCTGCACCACCCACCACGGCGCCTCGGCGATATGGGTGCGCTCCAGCATGACTTCCTTGGCGCGGGTGTAGTCCTCCCAGCGCCGGCGGGATTCGAGATCCATGGGGCTGAGCTTCCACTGCTTGAGAGGGTCATGGATGCGGCTGAGAAAGCGCAGGTGCTGCTCCTCGTCCGAGATCGAGAACCAGTACTTGATGACCTGGATGCCGGAACGCACCAGCATCCGCTCGAACTCGGGCACGGAGCGGAAGAACTCTTCGTACTGGTCGTCGGTGCAAAAACCCATCACGCGCTCCACCCCGGCGCGGTTGTACCAGCTGCGGTCGAACAGCACGATCTCGCCCGCCGCCGGCAGGTGGGAGACATAGCGCTGGAAATACCACTGGGTGCGTTCGCGATCGTTGGGGGCGGGCAACGCGGCCACGCGCGCCACGCGCGGGTTGAGCCGCTGGGTGATGCGCTTGATCACGCCGCCCTTGCCGGCGGCGTCGCGCCCCTCGAACAGGATCACCACCTTGTGGCCGGTCTCCACCACCCAGCTCTGCAGCTTGACGAGCTCGCCCTGCAGACGGAACAGCTCGCGGAAATACTGGCGCCGCGCGGCGCGCTCGGCGTCGTCCAGGCCGCCGCCGGCCTCGCCGAAGAGCGTGTCGACATGGTGGTCTTCCAGCTCCAGTTCGAGCTCTTCGTCATAGTGATCGGCCACCTCGCGGTGGATACGCCGGATCAGCTCATTCTCGTCTGGCCTCATAGCTCACTCCTGTTGGCAACAACGCGCTGCATGGCAGGCTAACAGCAGGAAGTGACGCCAGCGTGACACCCCCGTGCGCAAGCGGGGACGCGCAAGGAACGCCCCGGGGCCACCTCAATAGTCGCCCTGCTTGCGGAAAGCCCAGCGCCCGGCAAGCACGGTAAAGCTGGCCACCAGCACCACCAGCACCCAGAACCCGTGCGGATGGTCCGACAACGGGATGCCGCCCACGTTCATGCCGAAGAAGCCCGCCACGATATTGATCGGCAAGGCCAGCACGGTCACCAGCGTCAGCGTGAACAGCGTGCGGTTGGTCTGCTCGTTGAGCTTGGCGGCGATCTCTTCCTGCAGGAGCTTGATGCGCTCGACCAGCGCCGCAAGGTCGTTCAACACCAGCGAGAACTCTTCGGTCGAATCGCGCAGGTCCTGGATATCCTGCTCCTGCATCCACGCCGGCGGACGGTTGAGCAGGCGGAACAGCGCGCCGGGCTCGGGCGCAAGCAGGCGCTGCAGCCGCACCAGGCCGCGCCGCATCGAGCCCAGTTCGGCGCGGTTGCCGTGCAGGCGCTGCGACAGCAGGCGATCCTCGACCTGGTCCACGGTCGCGCTGGTCTCGCGCACGATGCGCACCAGCACGTCGGCCTGGTCGCGCAGCAAGTGCACCAGCAGCGCCAGTGGCGTGTGGAACAGCTCGCCCTGCCGCACCGACGCCCGCAACTGGTCGACCGAGCGCAAGGGCTTGAGGCGCGCCGTCACCAGGATGCGGCGGTCGGCACAGGCCCACAGCGTGGAGATATCGGTCGTGGTCACGCCGAAGTTGTAGATCACGTCGTTGACGACGGCGAGCAAGGCGATATCGAGCCGCTCGATGCGCGTGGAACGCGAGCCCTGGCGCAATGCCTCGAAGAATCCTTCGGGCAGGTCAAGCTGGCCCTTGAGCCAGCGCTCGCATGCGCTGTGCGACAGATTGAAGTGCAGCCAGAGAAACTCGTCTCCCGGCGGTGGCTGCCTGAGCCACGTGGCCGCGCCGGCGGAATCGATGGGTTGCCCCGGCTCGCCAGGCAGGAAGCGGAAGCCGCTGACCAGGCCAACCGGATCGGAGCCGTAGCTGGCCTCGACGATAGCCGCATGCATGTAGTGCCTCTTTGAAAACGCGAACTCGCGAAATCGGCACATTAGCATGATGGTGTGAAGGCCGGCGCATGGCATGGCATCGCGCGATGCGAGCCACGCTACCCCGATACCTCAGGCAAACTTGCGCCGCGCGTCCAGCGCCAGACCGGAACCGATGCCACCGAACAGATCGCCTTCGATGCGCTGGGCGCCCGGGATCAGTTCGGAGAGCCGCTCGCGCAGCAAGGGCACGCTGCTGGAGCCGCCGGTAAACAGCACGGTGTCGATCGCATCGGCCTGCACGCCCGCGTCGCGCAGCAGGGCCTGCACCGTCTGCTCGGTCTTGCCGACCAGCTTGCCGATGGACTGGTCGAAATCGTCCCGGCTGATCGGCATGGTCTCGCCCGGCGCGATGCGGCCCAGGTCGAGCTGCGTCTGCGGCTCGGCCGACAAGGCAATCTTGGCGGCTTCCACCTGGATGGCAAGCCAGTGGCCGGCGCGCTGCTTGATCAGGCTGATCAGGCGGTCGAGCTTTGCTTTGTCCGCCGCGTCGCGATAGTTGTCCATGACATGCGACCAGGCCTTGCGTGTGTACACCAGGTTGATGGTGTGCCAGCTCGCCAGGTCGAAGTACTGACCCGAGGGCATCGCCTTGCCGTTGCGCAGTTCGCTGCCCAGGCCCAGGAAAGGCATCACGCTGGCCAGGCTGAGGCTCTTGTCGAAATCCGTACCGCCGATATGCACGCCGCCATTGGCGAGGATGTCGCCGCGGCGGTCGGTCTTGCCGGCACGCTGCGGCGACAGGCGCACCAGCGAGAAGTCCGAGGTACCGCCGCCGATGTCGGCCACCAGCACCAGTTCCTCGCGGGAGATCGTGGCTTCGTAGTCGAAAGCCGCGGCGATCGGCTCATACTGGAATTCGATGTCCTTGAAACCGGCATCCGCGGCGATCTCGCGCAGCGTCTGCTCGGCCAGCTGGTCGGCCTTCGGGTCTTCGTCGATAAAGAATACCGGGCGGCCCATCACCACCTTGTCGAAACCCGCGCCCGCGGAGGCCTCGGCACGCTGCTTGAGTTCGCCGATGAAATGCGAAAGCAGCTTGCGGAACGGCATGGCCTGGCCCATCACCTCAGTGCTGTCTTCCATCATGGAGGTACCCAGCAGGCTCTTGAGCGAGCGCATCAGCCGGCCTTCATAGCCCGCCAGGTAGTCCTGGAGCGCGGCGCGGCCATAGCTGACCAGCGGGTCCTCCGCATGGAAAAAAATCACCGAAGGCAGCGTCAGCTTGCCATCTTCCAGCGGCAACAACGTAGGTTGTCCCGGGCGGCACCAGCCAACCGTGGAATTGGACGTGCCGAAATCGAGGCCGCATGCGTTTGACATCATGTTTCTTGTTTCTTCCCTACCGGCTACTGCAAAAGTTAAGTCCGGGCCATGCCAGGCCTTTTCCTTTTCCCACGGGATGCGCCATTGCCGGCCGCGCGCGGGACATGGCCTGCGCGCGTAATACCTCGATACCTGGGAAAAGCGCCTTGCACCCCGGACGCTGCGGCCAGCATCATAGCAAGCCCGGCGCGGGCAACGCTCGCCCCGACCTCCGGACGGCAGCCCCGGTGTGCTCAGGCCGGCGCTTTCAGCAGCGCAAGTATCTGCGCATGCAGCCGCTTGTCGCCACAGGCGACCACGGTACCGCCCTGTTGCGCGTCGCCGCCGCTCCAGCTGGTCATGATGCCGCCGGCGCCCTCGACGATGGGAATCAGCGCCTGCACGTCATAGGCCTTCAACCCAGCCTCCACCACCGCGTCGACATGGCCCGCGGCGACCATGCAATAGGCATAGCAGTCGCCGCCATAGCGCTGCATCCTGGCGCCGTCCGCCACGCGGCGGAACGCCGCCCATTGCGCCTCGTCCTCGAACATCTCCGGCGTGGTGCACATCAGCTTGGCCTGCGCCAGGTCTTCGCACGGCCGCGTGCGCAAGGGCTGGCCATTGAGCCAGGCTTGCCGGCCATCGCCACTGAAGCGCTCGCGCGTGAACGGCTGGTCCATCACGCCGAGCACCGGGCGCTGGCCGTCGTTGAGCGCGATCAGCGTGCCCCATAGCGGCAGTCCGGTGATGAAGGCACGGGTGCCGTCGATCGGATCGAGCACCCAGGTCAGCGGTGAACTGCCGGCCACCCGGTCTTCCTCCTCGCCCAGGATGCCGTGCTCCGGATAGCGGGCAAGGATCAGGTCGCGCATGGCGCGCTCGGCGGCCCTGTCAGCCTCGGTGACGGGGTCGAAGCGGCGGCCGCCCTTGTCCGCGACCGCCGGGGCGCTGCGGAAGTACGGCAGGCTGGCGCTGCCGGCCGCCTGTGCGAGATGCCCGGCGAAATCCATGTATTCGGTGAGTTGCTCGGCGGTCAGAGGCATGCGCGGATCCTGGTTCCGTGGGTTGTGTCCTGAGGCGGGGAAAATGACGGCGCCCTCGACGCCTGCCTGTGTCGACAGGCGGCTCGGGGCGAGGCAGGCGGGGGGCGCCCCCCTGCACGCCTGCATTGTAGCGGCCCCGGCGTGGGTCCGGCCGGCCGGGGGCCATCGCCGCCGATTCACTTTGGCGTCTTGCCGGCGGGGTGCTAATGTCAAGGCACGGGTAGCCGTTCATGCGTCGCCCAACAGTCCGTTCCATTTCTCGCCGAGCTCGCTGAGTGACGCCGGGGGTACCCGTTGCCGATGTGCTCGCGAGCCTGGAAAGAATTCTCCAGTTCGCATGTAAGTTCGTGCCACCGCCGTCGACAAAGGCACATGAAACGGTTGCGCAGTACCTGCGACCACCAACGCGACATTGGAGAAAGACGGTGGATACTGCTTCCCAGCTACCGCGGCCCGCCCCGGGCCGCCACGAACGTGCGTCAGCACCTATCCAGCCGGCATGGGTACGCGTGACGCACTGGCTCAACGCCATCGCCGTCATCCTGATGGTGTTGAGCGGCTGGCGCATCTATGACGCGTCGCCGCTGTTCGGCCTGCGCTTTCCCAGCGCCATCACGCTGGGCGGGTGGCTGGGCGGCGCGCTGCAATGGCACTTTGCGGCAATGTGGCTGCTGGTGGCCAACGGGCTGTTCTACCTGCTGATGAACGCACTGACCGGCCGGTTCCGCCGGCGCTTCCTGCCGCTGTCGGTGCCGGCCGCCCTGCGCGACGTTGCCGCGGCGCTGCGCGGACGCCTCGCGCATCCTGACCTGTCCGAATACAACGCGGCGCAGAAGGCCATGTACCTGGGCGTGGTGCTGGTCATCGTGCTGACCGTGCTGTCCGGGCTGGCAATCTGGAAATCAGTGCAGTTCCCGCTGCTGCGCGACCTGATGGGTGGCTATGACGCCGCACGCTGGGTTCACTTCCTGTGCATGAGCGCCATCGTGCTGTTCACCGTGGTCCATGTGGCAATGGTGGCGCTGGTGCCGCGCACCTTGCTGATCATGCTGCGCGGCCGCTAAGCGCCAACCCGCCCGATTCACAGCCACCAAACCGCGCCGCGGAGACTCGCCATGAACAAACCCGGATCCATCGTCCAACTGGATCGCCGCCTGATCCTGCGCGACGCCGTGCGCGAACTCGACATGCCTTCGCGCCGCCTGTTCGCCAAGCGCGCCATCACGCTCGGCGGCCTGTCGATGCTGACCGGCTGCAGCCTGACCGACAACGACTCGGTGGAGCGCTTCCTGATGGCGGTGTCGCGCTTCAACGACCGCGTGCAGGGCGCGCTGTTCGATCCCAAGCGGCTGGCACCGACTTACGATGAGTCCCGGATGACCCGCCCCTTCCCGTTCAATGCCTTCTACGGCGAGGACGAGGTGCCCGAGGTCGACGCCAGCAGTTTCCGCCTGGAAGTCGGCGGCATGGTGGCCAGCAAGGCTTCCTGGACGCTCGATCAGCTCTATGCCCTGCCGCAGACCTCCCAGGTTACCCGCCATATCTGCGTGGAGGGCTGGAGCGCCATCGGCAAGTGGGGCGGCACACCCTTCTCCGAGTTCCTGCATCGCGTGGGTGCCGACACCAGCGCGAAGTATGTGGGTTTTCGCTGCGCCGACGATTACTACACCAGCATCGACATGCCCACCGCGCTGCATCCGCAGACGCTGCTCACCTTTACCTACGACGGGGAAACGCTGCCGCCCAAGTACGGCTTTCCCATGAAGCTGCGCATGCCGACCAAGCTCGGCTACAAGAATCCCAAGCACATCATGGCGCTTTACGTCACCAACAAGTACCCCGGCGGTTACTGGGAAGACCAGGGGTACAACTGGTTCGGCGGATCCTGATCCGCCTGAAATTGGCCGGCATGGTGCCGGCTCGCACGCTGACTATCACCCCCCAAGGAGAACTCCATGAACAAACTGTTTGCAGGCCTGCTCTCGACCGCGGTCCTTCTTACCGGCCACGCTTTCGCCCAGGATGCCATGAAGAAGGACGCCATGAGCAATGACAGCAGCATGGCCAAAGACACCATGGGCAAGGATGCCATGGGCAAGGACACGATGAGCAAGGACAAGATGAAGAAGAGCCACGACAAGATGAGCAAGGACAAGAACGCCATGGGTAAGGACTCCATGGGCAAGGACGCGATGGGTAAGGACACGATGGGCAAGGACACCATGAAGCCGTAAGGCTGCTTCCCTGCCGGCCGTCTTTCGCGGCAGGCGATATGCCGGCGCCCCGCCTTTCGTGCGGGGCGTTGCTTTTCCGGCATGCCCGGCGTATCGGGACATACCCGAAAGCGCCACCACTGAAAGGCGGATGAAAGCACCTGAGCCTACTGTGCCTGGTAAGCCATTGGGGCCGCCTGCACGCGCGCCCGCTGTCGATGACGATCTGTGGCGGAACCCCGCGCGGCGGTGCAAGACGCGCCCGGATTCGCCGGTTCGCGCACATTCGCACAAGAATCGAGCGCGGCCTGGTCTGCGGCATCGGCCCTCCGGCCGGTACGCCGGCCAGGTTTCACTGCAGGCGAGGGAGACAGCCTCATGGAACTATTCGAACACCTGGCGCTTGGATTCTCCACGGCGCTGACCCTGCAGAACCTTGCCTACTGCTTCCTCGGCTGCGTGCTTGGCACGCTGATCGGCGTGCTGCCGGGCATCGGGCCGCTCGCCACCATCGCCATGCTGCTGCCGGTGACCTACACGCTGCCGCCGGTGGCCGCGCTCATCATGCTGGCCGGCATCTACTACGGCGCGCAGTACGGCGGCTCCACCACCGCCATCCTGGTCAACCTGCCGGGTGAATCGTCGTCGGTGGTCACTACCATCGATGGCTACCAGATGGCGCGGCGAGGACGAGCGGGGGTGGCATTGGCGACCGCCGGCCTGGGCTCGTTCTTCGCCGGCTGCGTGTCCACGCTGATCCTGGCCGCCTTCGCCACGCCGCTGTCGGAACTGGCCTTCAAGTTCGGTCCCGCCGAGTATTTCTCGCTGATGTGCCTGGGCCTGATCGGCGCCGTGGTGCTGGCATCCGGTTCGCTCCCGAAGGCGGTGTCGATGATCGTGCTCGGGCTGCTGCTGGGCCTGGTCGGTACCGACGTGAACTCGGGCGCCGCGCGCTTCTCCTTCGATGTGCCCGAACTCACCGATGGCGTCGATTTTGTCGCACTGGCCATGGGCATGTTCGGCTTCGCCGAGATCGTCGCCAACCTGGAACAGAAGGAAAACCGCGAGACCTTCACCGATCACGTCACCAACCTGTGGCCCTCCAGGGCGGACTTCAAACGGATGGCGCCGGCAGTGCTGCGCGGCACCGCGCTAGGCTCGATCCTGGGCATCCTGCCTGGCGGCGGCGCGGCGCTGGCCTCCTTCGCGGCCTACTCGCTGGAAAAGAAGACCTCGAAGTACTCGCATGAATTCGGCAAGGGCGCCATCGAAGGCGTGGCCGGTCCGGAATCGGCCAACAACGCCGCCGCGCAGACCTCCTTCATCCCGCTGCTGACGCTGGGCATTCCGCCCAACGCCGTGATGGCGCTGATGGTGGGCGCGATGACCATCCACAACATCCAGCCGGGCCCGCAGGTCATGACCAGCAACCCCGCGCTGTTCTGGGGCCTGATCGCCTCGATGTGGATCGGCAACCTGATGCTGATCATCCTGAACCTGCCGCTGATCGGGATCTGGGTGAAGCTGCTGCAAGTGCCCTATCGCTACCTGTACCCGGCCATCCTGGTGTTCTGCTGCATCGGTGTCTTCTCCGTCAACAACCAGACCTTCGACGTCTTCACCGCGGCTGCCTTCGGCGTGGTCGGCTACCTGTTCATCAAGCTCAAGTGCGAGCCGGCGCCGCTGCTGCTGGGTTTCGTGCTGGGGCCGATGATGGAAGAGAACTTCCGCCGCGCGCTGTTGCTGTCGCGTGGGACGTTCACTGTCTTCCTGACCCGCCCGCTGTCGCTCGGCCTGCTGATCGCCGCCGCCGCGCTGGTCGCCGTTGTCGCGCTGCCGTCGATCAAGGCCAAGCGCGAAGAAGCCTTCCAGGAGGAATGAGGAACGATGTGGCCCCTGTGGTGCCCGTCATGCCCGATCGGTAACAGCGCTAGGGAAAGGGCAGGCGAAAGCCTACACTCCCAGCGTGCCGGTCCGGCACTGACGGACACTCACAGGGGGTAACCCAATGCACTATTGTCCCAGGCAGCCTGGTCAGCGGAAGGTGCCGGCCACACCCTGGAAGACGCACTTCCAGCAACCCGGCGAGAAGCGCCGGACCTCCCAGCCCGGCCAGTTCGACCCGCAGTCCGAGCAACCCGCCGATAAGAAATAGCGCACGGCGCGGCACGGCCCGTGCCGCAATGGCAACAGGCTTCGTGATCCCTGGCTCTTTCGCTTTTGGGGTTCTTCAGGCTGTTGGACCCGAACGGGTCCGCAGGATCGCACGATGGGCGGCGCATTGCCGCCTGGCGCCTGCTGGCCGCTAGGCCGCGCTGTATGCTTCGGCGCGGTCGTGCCCGGCCCAGGTAAGGCGCCATCCGGAGGTGGCCGTCTTTGCCACCAGTCCCGCATCCTGAAGCAACAGCAGATGATGGCTGAGTTTGGATGCATCGGCATTGCCCAGCGCCTTGGCCAGTTGAAGGTCGGACATCATGGCCTGGCTATCGGAGCGCAGCGCCAGCAGCACGCGGTCCGCGAAGGACATGTCACGCCTCATCTTGCGCTCCCGGTATGTCGACAGCAGCCATGGAATGCCGCGATGGAAACTCCCGGCTTACTTCTTCTTGCCCGCCGTACCGTCATTGCCGACGCGCGACTGCACAGCGCCGAACGGGGCCGCTGGCGCGACCGGTTTCTTCGGCTGCTTCGGTTTCTTGGCTTCGCGATTGCCGCGTAGTTGACCTTTGGCCATGGGAATGCTCCAGGAATGAATTGCTGCGTTGCTTGCCAGGCGGCAGAACCAGCATACGCGCTAACGCCGGCGTTCAGGGAATTATCGCGCGCGGGGACGGGGCCGGCACCACCGCGGCCGACGACGGCTGCACAAGGCGCTGCGGGCCGGCCCGCAGCCAGAAAGTAAATCGGACACCACCAGGCAAACAGCGTATGCTCATCGGGGAAAGGAGATCAACATGTCTCAAAATCATGCGATCTACAAGGGCTTCAAGGTATCGGCCAACGTACGCCGTTCGCCCGACGACAACCCCAACGCCGAACTCGCCCGGACCCGTTTCCTGGCCACCGTGACCATCACCCAGGTCAGTGGCGACAGCGGCTCGCTCAGGCTGGTGCCACCCCTGCTGCAACATATTGCGCAAACGCCGCACGATGCCATCGACCTTGCCGTGTCCTACGCCAGGACCGTCATCGATGACTTGTCCACCTTCGTCAAACGCAAGTAGTTCCGTTACGCCGCAGTCCTGCAGTCCAGCAATCCCTGATTAATCCGGTTACCCGCGATTGTTTCCGCAGTACGGTGCCAGCGCGCTTCAACTCCGTTTCATCGCGCACGGTTGCGCCTGTCTGTTCGCCCGGAATCACGGCCCACTTCCCGGCCACCCGGTGCCGGCCCGATGCAGGCACGTCCGGCAAGACTTCCTCACGAAAACATGCAGGAGACAAAGATGGAAAGACAGATCAAGAACAAGGCGGAACTGCGCGCGATGATTCGCGCGGAGCAGGAAAAATGGACGGAATGCAAGGGCGCCTGCTTCGGCGACATATGCTGGCACGCACCGGACGCCGACGGCTGCAACTGGAAGCTCTCCACCATGGAGGGCGGCGACAGCGCAGCCTGCGTGGAAAAAATCCTGCCCTTCACCCTGTCGCTGCGCGAGCGTTACAACATTCCCGGCGAGAGCAGATAGGACAGGCACATCGGAGACATCCGATCGTCTAATCGCAGAGGCGTTCGATGCGTGCCCTGGCGTTCTCCAGGGCATCCGCCATGGCCAGCGCGCGCGAGCCGAATGGGCTGCCCTGGTTCTCGAAAGAGCCGTGCTTGTCCAGCGTGTAGACCCAGTTCCAATGACCAAAGGTGCGCTGCGTCAACTCGATATTGACGTAGTGGCCCTTGTAGAAATAACTCTCCGCCATCGGTCACCTCGCACTGCTGCGGCCTGCCCGGCAGCGCCTCGCCGCAGCGGTACGGCAGCTGCGTTGCGGGCGAAACCTGACCTATCGTACGCCCAAATCCTGGCCGCCAGCGTCGATTGACGGAAAATGGTATCATTGCCGGTCTTGGCCGTTTGCCGACCCTCGCGTCGGCGCAAGCGTGCCGGCCGCCAAACATCATCAGAACATTACTGGCGGCCCGTCGGGCGTACACCCGATTCGTTCAGGGCGACAAACGCCCATCACCCTCCCGACCGGCGGCATGTCCGCTCCGTAACCTGTGCGCATGTACCTGGCGCATCAGCCTGCGCAAGCACGGTCCACTCATCACCAGCTGCCTTCCCCGCGCAACAGCGCAGGCCTGGATACCGCTGGGCAACGCAATCACGGCGACCGATCGCCCCAAGAGAGCACGCGGCGCCGCATGAGATGCGCTTAACGTTGCCTCGGATCGTCCGCCCGCACAAGGGCATTACTTTTGAAACAAAGCATCAATCGCAATAATCGCAGCAACCGCAGCAATCCGTACACAGTGTCGGTGTACCCGATACAACAAGAGCCAGGCGTGTGGTTTGCGACCTACCTGATCGCCGAATACAAGAATGGCTCCGAGTACATCGTCGCCAATGTTTCGCTGCGCCATGCCACGCATGGCACCGAAGCACAGGCCAAACAGGCCGCCCGGCGCGCGGCCGAGAGTGCCGCTGCCGGCATGCGCCTGCAATAAGGCCAGCCACACAATCGCACCCCGCATGCGCCTCAACCTACTGTGCAGCAGATCATGCTGCAAAAGGATC
This sequence comes from Cupriavidus sp. 96C5-1, assembly GCF_057798855.1. NCBI lineage: Bacteria > Pseudomonadati > Pseudomonadota > Betaproteobacteria > Burkholderiales > Burkholderiaceae > Cupriavidus > Cupriavidus sp. 96C5-1. The sequence continues at coordinate 195,602 of NZ_JBYOJU010000007.1, forward strand.
ATCCTTGGCTAAAGAAGAACTGGTGGAATTTGGTGGACAGGTATCGGAAGTCCTGCCGGACAACCGCTTTCGCGTCATCCTGGAAAATGGTTTCCAGGTATGGGCGTACTCGTCCGGCCGCCTGAAGAAAAATCGTATCCGCATCCTGGCCGGCGATCGCGTTACGCTGGAAATGTCGCCCTATGACCTCACCAAGGGCCGCATCAACTACCGCCATAAATACTGATCGCGGACGTCCGGACCCACTGCCGCGCCGTCAGCCCAATGCAGCATTGACGCGCGGCTGCCTCCCCACCCCTCATACGAAAGGAAGAAACATGTCGATCAGCGAAGAATGGGAAGAGATGCACCTGACGCCGAGCGGCTGGGTAGGTGGCAGCTACCGCCACGAACCGGGGCCCGAGGTCATCGTGGAGCGGCCTGCCGACGAGGTGCTGACGGTACGACGGCATGTGGCCGCCACGTACTGCGGTCCGTCGCGCGCGACCGAGGACCGGACCCCGCAAACAGAAGACATGCTGTTGATCGAAACCCTGCTGGCTCGCTACGGCAATCCGGCGTTCGAGGTCTAGCCCCAAGCGGGATCACGACCGCACTGCCCGGGCGCATCCAGCGCCCGCGCACGGTGCCGGATCGCCGCGGCTCAGCCCGGAAAACGCATGCGCGGCATGCTGGCGCCGACGCGGGAGCCGACTGGCCGCAACTCACCCTCCCACGGCACCGCCCCCAGGTCCAGCACGAAATCCCCTTCGCCGGCCTTGTCATACAGATGGTCCCGGATCGCCTGCCCGATCGCCAGGCGGCACAGCGCCTCGCAGCTGTCGGCAAACTCGCCTGTCAATACCACCGCCCCTGCCTGCACGCCAAAGGAACGCCGCCCATCGCCGACAAAACTGGTGAAGCGGACGCCGCTCGGATGGCTGGAATCGAGAAAGCTGACAGCCACGTGGTAGGCAATGCCCTTGCCCTGCCCCGGCAGGGTGCAGAGGAAATTCGACGGTGCGGCGACCTTGTTCATGGGTTATGTGCTCGACAGGATTCGACTGGTGGGCCGGCGCGGCGGGCATGCATCGCCGGACCGCACGCGATGCGGCAAGCTCCGGCAGCACGACACAGCGTACCGGAACGGTGATGACACGCGTCTTACAGCGTCGTCACCGACTCCCCGGGAACAAGCCCATTGATGATGTCCTCACCGAATTTCACGGCTCCCCTGCGGGCCGTGCCGATATTCTCCCAAGGCGTGCTTTCCAGGCGGAACACGCGTGTCCGCTCGCTGCCGGGGCGATGGCCCTCGCGGCAGATGACGACCGAGGCATTGAAGCTGCGGTCCGGCTTGACGCGGGGCCAGGACTGCGCGGGCTGGATCCTGTAGACCAGGGGGTAGAGGTCGAATCCCTTGTAGCTGGCGGTAGGCGTGGTGTTCATGCAGTGCTCCATGCGGCTGAATGCCGCCGCTGCCCGGAGCCGGTTCGCGCAAGCTAGGTAGCCGTCAGGCGATCGACGACGATCACGATCGCCTTTCCTGGCTTGTCCTGCTTGCAATGGACGCCAAGGCGTTCGCGCAGAAACCGGTCGAGGCTGCGTTGTAGTTGATACAAGGCGCGCTGGTCCGCATGATTCAACTGCTCAGCGACTTCGTGCGCCATCTCGATTTCAAGTGCCCTATCGGACCAGGCGCGGCTTCTGGAATCCGGGATCTGCCAGTTGGCATTCACCACGCGCTGCCCGGCCAGCCAGATCCTGACATCCTGCCCGGTGATTTCGTCGAGGACCGGCTTAACGAAGGCGACGAGATCTATCATGATCCTGGCGGGCAAGACCGCTTGAGGGTCGCTGCGATCCGCGGCAAGACGGCCGCGGGCGGTCGCCTTGCCCCGCGGGGCGCAGCCCGGGACACGGCAGGAGAACCCGCCACGCCCATGCGATGCACCTGACCGCAGCCCATCTCTGGAACGGCATCAGAGCGATACGACGGACTGCCCGGGGATCGCGCCGTTGATGATGTCCTCGGCATAGCGCACCACGCCGCGGCGTGCGGCGCCAATGTTGTCCCACGGCGTGGCATCCAGGCGGAAGGTGCGAGCCTGCTCGCCTTCCGGCTCCCCGCCTTCGCGGCAGATCACCACCGCGGCATCGAAGGTCCGGTCCGGCCTGCGCTCGGGCCAGTTACGTACGACCGCATGTTTGTACACGAGGGGATATAAGTCGAACCCCTTGTAGCTGGCAATCGGGTTGGCGTCCATGATGCGCTCCACAGTTCCACGTTGCCCACTCTACTCCTATAGGCGCGGCGCCAGCGCCTTTATTTTGTCCGCAAGGGCGGCGTGGACGGCGCTGCCTCGGCCGGGGCAGCCGGGGCAGCCACGGACGCAGCGGCCCTGGGGGCGGAGGGAGCCGGTGCGGGCGCTGGCCCGGTCAAGGTAAGCAGCATGTCCGCATACCAGGCCGAGTTCAGCCCCAGCACCTCGTCTTCAGCCAGATCGCGCGAACCCACGTCGAAGCGCGCGGAATGGATGCCGAGCAGCAGCCATGGCAAGTCCAGCTTATCGCCCCTGCGCTCGCGCATGCGCATGACGACCGGCGCGCCGCTGGTGCCGCGATGGGTCCTGGCATCGGTCAGGAAAAATCCCTGGCCCTGGAAACGCAATCCGTAGGCGGACGCGACCACGGCCTGGCGCGCTACCGGCAGGTGATGCAGGGCATCATGGAAGCCCAGCGGAAAACCCACGATCAGCAGCGAATCGCCCACTTCGACCTGATCGGAAGGCTGCGCCAGATGCGCCGGCGTGAATGCCCGGTAGACCAGCTTTGGCGGCAACGCCTCACGCTTGATCTCCACCGCGGCGACATCGACCGCTCCCCCGCCGTCCTCCCCTTCGCGCCATACCGCAAGGCCATTCTGGTACAAGGGGATCGAAAAGCCGATCGAGTCGGCCATATTGTCCGGCTGGCTGTGAAGCTCGATCTCGATGCGGTCGGGGTGATGCTTGCTGGGCTCATCGAACACGACATGGCGGCTGGTCACCACGAACAGCCGGCCCTCGCGCTCAAAAAAGAACCCGCTAGCATTGGTAAGCGGCTGCCGGCCCTCGAACGAGGAAACCCGCACGGCGGCAAGTAGAATGGATTCGACCACAGGCATGATGGATTGGCGCACACGCGCGGCAATAACTCCCGGTCGGAATAAAAAAAGCCCCGCTAGGCGGGGCTTTTTTACGCGATTCGAATCGGCTCGATCAGATCGGCTCGATCTTGGTCGCTGCGGGGCCCTTTTGGCCAACGCCTGCGACGTAACGCACTTTCTGGCCTTCTTGCAGCGACTTGAAACCGCCGCCTTGAATTTCCGAGAAATGCGCGAACAGGTCGTTGCCGCCTGCGTCAGGGGTGATGAAGCCGAAGCCCTTGGAGTCGTTGAACCACTTGACGGTACCGGTTTCCATGTTGGATATCCTTTAAACCTTAAAAGTTCTGGATGAGCCTGATGCTCACCAGGCATGACGATCAAGGAAGGAACATGGAGCCAATTAAGTCGCCGCTTGGAGGGGACGACCCATAACATCTGAGTAACCGCTTGAAAGATCCTGCACTGATGGTTATACAGGTCAGGAGATGGCATGTCAACGCGCAGGCAAAAAAAGTGCGTGATACATGGCGGGCGGCTCCCTTTGCCGACAGGCTCCGGCGCGCCGGGCGCCTTGTCCACCGCAATCGCCGCGGCGCACGCTGGCTTGGCGCCGCCATGCGTGCGATACCGGCGATACTGCAGTTTGCTGCAACATGAACGTGCTACAGTCACCCACCTCCCGCCGCCGGATTCCGCATGTCGCCTTGCCCAGCCTGCCTCGCCATCGAAACCAACCGGAGTGGTGCGCCAGGCCATACCTTGCTCAGGATCACCGATACGCAGCGGATCAAGGTGCCGCGCCAGCCCGCCATGACCGTCAGCACCTTCGTCTGCCAGGACTGCGGCACTGGCTGGATTTACCGGGACGAGAAAAACACCGATACGCAGGGCTGGCAACCCGCCCCGCAAACTGCGCTGGCCGCGGATCCGCAATGATGTCGGTTCCTGCCGCCGTTCCCACTCCCGCATGAACGCGGCGCAGTAGCGCCACTCCCAGCAAGCCAGCCGATGCGCGCGCGCCAGCCAGCGCGCGCACGGGATTGTCCCGCGATCCACGCCACCATCGCCATCGGCTGCCGCACCTCGTCCATGAGACCGCGCCGCACGCACTTTCGCCGGCGCACATGGTGACGGTGATGCGAAGCGCCCAGGCAGCAACTCTTTCAGGAACCGGATGATGCAGCGCATCGGTCTACTCTTCACCACCAGCCTGCTGCGCTTGCTCGCTGCCCTGCCGTACAGCCTGTGCGCACGCATCGGCATGGGCATGGGCGCCCTGCTCTATCGCATCCCCAGCAAGCGCCGCCGCATCGTGCAGACCAATCTGCGGCTGTGCTTTCCCGAGAAGAGCGAAGCGCACAGGCATGCGTTGGGCGAAGCGCACTTCAGCCATGTCATACGTAGCTATCTGGAGCGCGGCGTGCAATGGTTCGGCGACGCCGGCAAGCTGAACCGGCTGGTGGAACTGGATAGCGCCATCGAACTCGGCAAGGCCGATGCCGGCCCCACCATTTTCCTGGGATTCCACTTCGTGGCGATCGAAGCCGGCTGCATGTTCTATTCGATCAGGCATCCGGTGGCTTCGCTTTACTCAAAGATGTCGAACCCCTTGCTCGAACAACTCGCCAGGCAACAACGCGGCAGGTTCGGCACCGAGATGATCGCCCGCAACGGCAGCGTGCGGCAGGCGCTGCGCGCGCTCAAGGCTGGCACGCCGCTGATGCTTGCCGCCGACATGGACTTTGGCTTGCGCGATTCCGTGTTCGTCCCGTTCTTCAACGTGCAGGCCTGCACGCTGACCTCGGTGTCGCGCCTGGCCGCGCTCAGCGGTGCGCGCGTGGTGCCGTTCACCACCTCGGTCCTGCCAGGCTACCGCGGCTACAAGCTGAAGATTTTCGACGCGCTGGCGGGCTATCCCTCCGGCGACGAGAAGGCCGACGCGCTGCGCATGAACGCGTTCCTGGAAACGCAGGTCCGTGCGATGCCAGAGCAATACTACTGGGTGCATCGCCGCTTCAAGCATCGCCCCGAGGGCGAGGCACCCGTTTATTGAGTGAGTGCATTGAGGCGAGACGCCGCCCGCGCGGCGCTCAGTCCTCGTAGTTGCCATCCAGCCCCACGCGGTAGAGCGTGGCGCCCACCTTCTCCAGCAGCGCACGCGCCGCGTCGGAAAACGTCTCGCTGGCAAGCAGCGCGGCCAGGCCGGCCACGGCGTCGTCCACCGACAGTTCGACGGTCTCGTCGGTGGCAATGCGCTCGAAGGTGCTGATCACTACGGTCGGATCCATCAAGATTCCCCTGCAAAAAAGTCGGTTTATGCGGCCAGGCCTCATGCCTGGCACGGCAAGCAGCGCGAATGGTAGCACCAGCGCCTTGCCTGCCGGGGAATGGCGAAGCGTGCCCGGAGCATGGCCGGCGCCGGCAAGCCCTGGCCCCGGCTATCCTCCAACGCCGCCGGCGGCTGTCAGCGGCCCGCCGGCAATGCTGCCAGGCCGTCCAGCAATGCCTTGTGAAAAGCCTGCGGATCCTGGATCTGGGGAGCATGCCCAAGCTCGGGAAACTCGACCAGCTTCGCGTCAGGCAGCGTCTTCGCGGTCAGCTTCCCCAGCACGGCATAGTTGCCGACCCTGGCACGCACCTCGGGCGGTGCGGCATCCTTGGCGATCGCCGTGATGTCCTTGTCGCCGATCAGCAGCAAGGTCGGCGTCTTCAGCGCGCCCAGCTCATACACCACGGGCTGCGTAAAGATCATGTCGTAGATCAGCGCCGAGTTCCATGCGACCTGCGGCTTGCCCGGGCCCCGGTTCAGCCCGGCCAGCATCTGCACCCAGCGCTCGTACTCGGGGCGCCAGGTGCCGACATAGTAGGTTGCCCGCTCGTAGCTGCGAATCTTGTCGGCGCTGGTAGCCAGTTCCCGCGCGTACCACTGATCGACGGACAGCGAAGGCACGCCCTTCGCCTTCCAGTCCTCCAGACCGATCGGGTTGACCAGCGCGAGCTGCGCCGTCTGCTGCGGGTACATCAGCGCATAGCGCATCGCCAGCATGCCGCCCGTCGAGTGGCCGATCACCGTGGCCTGGCCGACGCCGATGGACATCCGGCTGCCGGGACGGCCACCCGAGCCCCATGGAAAATATCCGAAAGTCATAAGCCTAATAACGAAAGTATTGTTTTTGCGGCGCACAAGCCAGCCCTGCAAACCTATACTCAATCCAGTCTTTTACTGGCCCGGGGGAACCAATAACCACCTGAATAAAGGAGGTGGAAAATGCTGAAGAAAATTGCACTGCTCGCGATGACAGGGGCCGCACTCGGCGCAGCAGTGGCTTATGCCGGCAACGGCACGCGGGATGTTTACTCGGATGGCGCCAACACGCTGGCGCCGCGCGATGTCTATACCGATGGAGGGAAAGCAACGAAGTTCGATGTCTACACCGACGGCGCGAAATCATCGAAGTTCGACGTCTTTACCGATGGCGCCAAGTCATCGAAGTTCGACGTCTTCACGGATGGTGCACGGGTCACGGACCGGCGCGATGCGTTCACCGATGGCGGGCATCTCTAAGGAAGCAATGGGCAGTTGACAGGATGGACAAGCGGGAGAGGCATCCAGCCCTCATCCGGCTTCGCCGAAGTCGTCAGCACCGGGCGACGCCCATCCGGGACGGAAAGCCTTGGTGCAGCTACGCAAACCCAAGCGATCCAGCACAAAAAACAAAAAGGGCCTCAAGGCCCTTTTTGTTTTAAAGCTTTTCTATCTGGAAAGACCGGCCGTTTCAAACTTTAATGTTTGTTCGAGCCTTGATTCTCCCCGGCAGCGCGAATTCAGGCTGCGAAGTTCTTGCCGGCGAAGTCCCAGTTCACCACATTCCAGAATGCCTCGACATACTTCGGACGGGCATTGCGGTAGTCGATGTAGTAGGCATGTTCCCACACGTCGCAGGTCAGCAGCGGCTTGGCGTCGGTGGTCAGCGGGGTGGCGGCGTTGGAGGTCGAGACCAGGTCCAGCGAACCATCGGCCTTCTTCACCAGCCAGGCCCAGCCCGAACCGAAGGTGCCGACAGCGGTCTTGGTGAACTCTTCCTTGAACTTGTCGAAGGAGCCCCACTTGGCGTTGATGGCATCGGCCAGTGCGCCGGTCGGCTGGCCACCGCCGTTGGGCTTCAGCGAATCCCAGTAGAAAGTGTGGTTCCACACCTGCGCGGCGTTGTTGAAGATGCCGCCGGAGGACTTCTTGACGATTTCTTCGAGCGTCGAGTTTTCGAACTCGGTGCCCTTGATCAGGTTGTTCAGGTTGGTGACGTAGGTCTGGTGATGCTTGTCATGATGGAACTCCAGGGTCTCCTTGGAGATGTGCGGAGCGAGCGCATCGTGAGCGTAGGGCAGCGGGGGGAGAGTATGTTCCATTGTTCTGTCTCTGTCTGTGGGGTTGAAGATCAGGAATTGTCGATTGTAGGGGACTTGCCAGACCCGTGCAAACGCGGGAAATAAAGCCCCCTCGATCATATTAGTTTGATCGATATGCGAGCGCTGCGGGCAAGCCGCCGGCGCCAGCAGCGCTTACAGCTCCGCCAGCCGCGGCTGCACGCTGGCAATGCCGGCGTCGGCCACGCCCTCGGCCAGGTGGACCTCGATCACGGACCCCACGCGCAGTTCGGCCGGCGAGCGCAGGGCGCGTCCGCGCTGGTCCAGCAGCACGGCGTAGCCCCGCTCCAGGGTGCGCTGCGGCGCCAGCAGTTCGAGGGATCCGGCGGCACGCTGCCAGCGCTGGCTGGCACGCTCGTGCTGGCGCTGCGTGGCGTCGCGCAGGCGCAGCGCAGTGCGGCGCAGCTCGGCCTGGGCCAGCGCCAGGTCGGGGCGTCCGGCCGCCCAGCGCATTGCCAGCACCTGCTGCCGGTGACGCTGGGCGGCCACGGTATCGCGCAGCGCGGAACGCAGGTGCCGCATCAGGTTGTCGACCTGCAGGCGGCGCTCCTGCAACTGCGCCTGCGGGCTGCGCAGCCGGCGGGCCAGCCAGTCGACGTTCTGCGCGTACCGGTCGAGCTGGCGCTGCATGCACTGGGCCAGCGCGTCGCGCGCGCGGCCCGCCTGCAGCAGCATATGCGCCCGGTCCGGGCTGACCAGTTCGGCCGCGCCGGTAGGCGTGGGCGCACGCACGTCGGCGACGAAATCGGCGATGGTGAAGTCGGTCTCATGGCCGACCCCGGATACCACGGGTACGGCGCAACGCGCGATCGCCTGCGCCACGCTCTCCTCGTTGAACGACCACAGGTCCTCGATGCTGCCACCGCCGCGGCACAGGATCAGCACATCGCACTCGTTGCGCTCGCTGGCGGTATCGATCATCGCGGCGATCCTGGCCGCGGCGCCTGCGCCCTGGACGGGTACCGGGTAAACCACCACCGGCACGTGCGGCGCACGCCGGCGCAAGGTGCTGAGCACGTCACGCAGAGCCGCGGCCTGCAGGGAAGTGACCACGCCGATGGCGCGCGCATGGGCGGGCACCGGACGCTTGCGCTCGGGCGCGAACAGGCCGGCCTGGGCCAGCTTTTCCTTCAGGCGCAGGAAGGCCTCGTACAGGTTCCCCAGGCCAGCGCGGCGCATGGCCTCCACGCCCAGTTGCAGTTCGCCGCGCGCTTCGTACATCGACACCAGCGCCCGGACCTCGACCGCCTCGCCCTCGCGCGGCGCGAAGTCGACATGCTGGTTACGGCCGCGGAACATCACGCAGCGGATCTGGGCGCGCGCATCCTTCAGGGAGAAATACCAGTGACCACTGGCGGCACGGGTGAAATTGGAGATCTCGCCACGGACCCAGGTCAGCGGGAAGCTGCGTTCCAGCACCTGGGAAATGGCGTGATTGAGTTCGCCCACCGGGATCGCCTCGCGCGTTCCGGATGGCGCCACAGACTGGGATTCACGCGAAAAATTCAGCGGTTCTGACATGGAGCACGGCCGCGCAAGCGGCGTGAAATGGACATGTCCACAGCATAACCCGTCTGTCAAGCCTCTTGGCCCCGACGGGCCGGTCAACCCGCAATGCCGCATGAATGAATACAAGCCTTTGATTCTTATGCCCTTTCCGCTGTCTTATTTTTTAGGCAATGTAAGCAAACCCCTTATGCGTCAACGACTTACCGGACGCGCCCCCGGCTTGTTCACAAAGTTATCCACAGGAACTCTGGACAACCTGGGGCGGAACGCCCAACCTGTGGATGACTTCGCCGCGCCACCGAGCGACAGTGCAAAAGGCTGAGAAAAGAGAGGTGAACGCCTCCCCGGCCACCTCCGGGTTCAACCCGGCCGGGCGGCGGCCGCAAACCGCGGGCAAACGGGCGAAATGCGTTCCCTGCCCGCTTTTTAGGCAGGGGTAATCCATCGTTGTCCAATCAATGACTTAGCTCTCTTCTCAGCCAGTTGTCCACAACCCGTCCACAAGACTGTCCCGGCGGAATGTGGAAAGCGGGAGACATTGCTGAAATTCATCGCCCGCGCGGCCCGGAAAGCGCTTGCAAGGCCCATCTGGCCCATTCTGCACATTATTTGAGCAGAGCCAATATCACCATTACAAATCAACGACTTAGCACGCATTCCAGAGGCCTGTCCACAACCACTCCACAGCACTGTCCTGTTTTAATGTGGACATCACGGGGGCCGGAATCTACCGGTTTGCGCCCGAGCGGAAGCTGTCCGCATCACTCCCGGACTGCCCATTTTTTAAGCGCAATGAAAATTACCATTCAAAATCAATGACTTGATCCCTTTGCCAGGCGTCTGTCCACACTTCATCCACAGCACTGTCCCTGTTCCATGTGGACATCCCGCCAGATCGGGGCAAAAAGGCGTGGCCGGGTACCGATGCGCGGCGGACACACCTGGGGCTTGCGTCTTGCCGCGCCCGGTGCTGCGGGTTAGAGTGGCGCCTGATTTTTTCAAACATGGCCAGCGCGCGCACGGCCGCCGCTGCTGGCATGCAGACAAGCCGTCGAATCGGGGTTTCACGTGTTTTCCATCATTCAAGCGGCCGGCTGGCCGATCTGGCCCTTGTTGCTGGCCTCGGTCATCGCCCTGGCGCTGATCGTCGAACGCTTCACGAGCCTCAAGCGCAGCAAGGTGCTGCCGCCCAAGCTCTATGACGAAGCCCTGTCGGTGGCGCAGCAGCGCCGTGCCACGCCGGAGGTGGTCAATACGCTGGAGCAGAATTCCCCGCTGGGCCGCGTGCTGGCCGCCAGCCTGCGCCATGTGGCGCTGCAGCCGCAGACCTCGCGCGATGCCGCCAAGGAAGTGGTGGAAGAAGCCGGCCGCGCCGTGGCGCACGAGCTCGAACGCTACCTGAACGCCCTCGGCACGATCGCCTCGGTGGCGCCGCTGATGGGGCTCCTGGGCACCGTGATCGGCATGATCGAGATCTTCGGCAGCCAGGGCGGCGCAGGCGCCAACCCGGAACAGCTGGCCCACGGCATTTCCGTGGCGCTCTATAACACTGCCTTCGGCCTGATCATCGCGATTCCGGCACTGATCTTCTGGCGTTACTTCCGCCGCCGCGTGGACGATTACGTGGCGGAGCTGGAATTCCGCGCCACTGCCTTCCTGGACGCCATCCTGCCGCAGCGCCGCGCCTGACCCGCCATGCAATTCCGATCCCGCCAGCGGCGTGAAGAACCGGAGATCAACCTCATCCCGTTGATCGACGTCCTGCTCGTGATCCTGATCTTCCTGATGATCACGACCACGTATTCGCGCTATACCGAGCTGCAGATCCAGTTGCCGACCGCCGACGCCGAGAAGGCGCAGCAACGCCCGGGCGAGATCGTGGTGTCGGTGTCCGCCAAGGGGGTTTACTCGGTCAACAAGCAGGTCATGGAGCAGCAGGACGTGACCAGCCTGGCCGTGCGGCTGCGCGAGGTGGCCGGCCACGCCGGCAGCCAGCCGCCGGTGCTGATCGTGAACGCCGATGCACAAGCCACGCACCAGTCCGTGATCAATGTGATGGAAGCCGCCCGCCTGGCCGGGCTGCCGCGCCTGACCTTCGCCACGCAAAGCACGCAGGCTCGCTGAGCGGGGCGCGACCCATCCGCGCGCTATCCTTGCACGGCTCGCCGCGACTTGCAGCGGGCGCCGCAAGATGCCCATAATGAACGGATGGCAGGCCGTCGGTGCCCCGCCGCGCGGCCGTCACGCTATCTCCGGCTCGCCCCCAGCCATTCCCAACGCAACCTTACCGCCCAGCCCAGCCAACCTCGCCCATGCCCGCTCCCCGTCATGCCCTCGCCGACTTCGTGACCGCCCAGTGGCAGCGCCGCGGCTGGTTCGCCTGGCTGCTGCTGCCCCTGTCGTGGGTATTCGGCCTGGTCAGCGGCTGGCGGCGCCTGGCGTACCAGCGTGGCTGGTACCGCTCGACACGCTTGCCCATGCCGGTGGTGGTGGTCGGCAATGTGACCGTGGGTGGCACCGGCAAGACCCCGGCGGTGATCGCGCTGGCCCATGCCCTGGCCGAAGCCGGCCTGCGCCCGGGCGTGGTCTCGCGTGGCTATGGCGTCAAGCTCAAGCATCCGCGCCGGGTCAAGCCCACCTCCAAGGCCAGCGATGTCGGCGACGAACCGCTGCTGATCGCACGCGCGGCCGACGTGCCGGTCTGGGTCTTTCCCGACCGCGCGCTGTGCGCCCAGACCATGCTGGTATCGCACCCGGGCGTCAATGTGCTGCTGCTCGACGATGGCTTGCAGCACTACCGGCTGCAACGCGACTTCGAGATCGTGATGTTCGATTCGCGCATGGGAGGCAATGGCTTCCTGCTGCCGGCGGGTCCGCTGCGCGAACCGCTCTCGCGCCGGCGCGACGCGACGCTGATCAATGACCCGGACTTCCGCGCCAACCCGGGCCAGCCCGACGTGTATGGCATGCGCCTGGTACTGGACGAGGCCTGGCAACTGGCCGACCCGACCATGGCAAAGCCCGTATCCGCCTTCGCCGGGCAGCGCGTGCTGGCCGCCGCCGGCATCGGCAACCCCGAGCGCTTCTTCGCCAGCCTGCGCGCGGTGGGACTCGCGCCCGACACCATGCCGCTACCGGACCATTACGACTTCGCCGAAGACCCCTTCGCCGGCGATCCCGTGGCGCGCGCCGCCGACGCCATCCTGATCACCGAGAAGGATGCCGTAAAATGCGAGCGCCTCAGTGACCCGCTGGACCCGCGGATCTGGGTCGTCCCCACCACGCCCGTGATCGACGCGGGCCTGATCGAAAAAATTCGCCGCGCGGTCGCCGCGCATGCCCGATCCGCGCCCGGCGCGGCGGGCGCCGCGGCCGCCGCCGGCCACATCAAGGAAACGCAAGATGGACAACCGGCTGCTTGAAATCCTGGTCTGCCCGCTGTGCAAGGGCAAGCTGGAACACGACCGCGCCGCCCAGGAACTGATCTGCCATACCGACAAGCTGGCCTATCCGATCCGCGACGGCATTCCCATCATGCTCGCCGATGAAGCGCGCCAGACCGTGGCGGGCCGGCTGATCACGCCGGAATAAGCGGTACGCATCATGTCGCTGCCCGCCTTTACCGTCGTCATCCCCGCGCGCCTGGCCTCGACCCGGCTGCCCAACAAGCCGCTGGCCGATATCGGCGGCAAACCCATGATCGTGCGCGTTGCCGAGCGGGCCCACGCCTCGTCCGCACAGCGCACGGTGGTCGCCACCGATGCGCCGGAAGTGGCGTCGGCCTGCGCGGCACATGGCATCGAGGCCGTGCTCACGCGCGCCGACCATCCCTCCGGCACCGACCGCCTGGCCGAGGTGGCCACGCTGCTGGCCTTGCCCGACGATGCCATCGTCGTCAATGTGCAGGGCGACGAGCCGTTGATCGAACCAGGCCTGATCGACGAGGTAGCGCTGCACCTGGCGCGCCATGCCGACTGCGCCATTGCCACCGCCGCCCATCCGATCGGCGATATCGCCGAGGTGTTCAATCCCAATGTGGTGAAGGTGGTGTGCGACGCCGCCGGGCGCGCACTGTATTTCTCCCGCGCGCCGATCCCCTGGGCGCGCGACGCCTGGGCCGGCGTGCCCGCCGCCGCGGCCGCCACCGCCCAGGTCGCATTGCCGCCCATGCCGGTGTTGCGCCACATCGGCTTGTACGCCTACCGCGCCGCCTTCCTGCGCCGTTTCCCGACGCTGGCGGCTGCCCCGCTGGAGCAGACCGAGGCGCTGGAGCAATTGCGCGCGATGTGGCATGGCGAGCGGATCGGCGTGCTGGAGACGGCCGCCGCTCCCGCGCCGGGCGTCGATACGCAAGCGGACCTGGATCGGGTACGCGCGTTGTGGGCGCAGGCCATGGCGCAGGAAGGGCCCTGACATCACCCCGGCACGGCTGTGCCGGGTAGCGCTTCCGGCACAGGCAGGGACATAAGTCATGACAGATGTCAGCGCAGCGGCAAGCCGAAATCGCGCTGCATCATGGCATAATGCTCGACGATACAGAGCCGTCGGACGCCCGGGCGCCCGGCCAAGGCTCGGTGGGGAGATGAAAAGTGAGCCCGTTCGGTACCCGCCCGCCGCCAGCGGCAGTGGCTTAGGCGTGCCGACCGTCAACAGACCAGACTCCGATCCGGGGCGCGCCGTCACTACGGCGCGGTAAGCCTCGCGTCAAGTTTCGGCGTTACCCTCCTTCCATTCTCCCGCCATACCAGATTCAAAACTCTGAGGACCCGTAATGCGTTTGATCCTGTTGGGCGCACCTGGCGCCGGCAAAGGCACGCAAGCCAAGTTCATCTGCGAGAAGTTCGGCATCCCGCAAATCTCCACCGGCGACATGCTGCGCGCAGCGGTCAAGGCAGGCACGCCGCTCGGCGTGGCCGCCAAGAAGGTGATGGACGCGGGCGGGCTGGTGTCGGACGACATCATCATCGGCCTGGTCAAGGACCGCCTGAAAGACGCCGACTGCAAGAATGGCTACCTGTTCGACGGCTTCCCGCGCACCATTCCGCAGGCCGAGGCCATGAAGGAAGCCGGCGTGGCGATCGACTACGTACTGGAGATCGACGTGCCGTTCGACGCCATCATCGAACGCATGAGCGGCCGCCGCGTGCATGTGGCATCGGGCCGTACCTATCACGTCAAGTACAACCCGCCGAAGACCGAAGGCCTGGACGACGAAACCGGCGAAACGCTGATCCAGCGCGACGACGACAAGGAAGAAACCGTCAAGAAACGCCTGGATGTGTATTCCCAGCAGACCCGTCCGCTGGTGGACTACTACTCCGGTTGGGCCGCGGAAGGCGACGCCTCGGCCAAGGTTGCGCCGCCGCAGTACCGCAAGATCGCGGGCGTTGGCAGCGTGGACGATATCACCGCGCGCGTCTTCGACGCACTGAAGTAAGCCGCGCGAGCCGCAGGGCTTGCAGCACACAAAAAAGCGACCTGCGGGTCGCTTTTTGTTTTCCGGCACCGGAGAATTTTGCAGCCGCGCGGATTGACGTTTACGTAAACGTTATGCCAACATCCCGTTCACGACAGCGGCGGCAGCGATGGCGGCAATAGCGGTAGCTGCGGCGGCAACAACGCAAGAACCACAAACGCAAGCGAGGAAGACAACATGGAAATCCGCGACAACGTATTCATCGTCACCGGTGGCGCATCCGGGCTCGGCGAGGGCAGTGCCCGCATGCTGGCCGCAGCCGGCGGCAAGGTGGTGATCGCCGATCTCAACGAGACCGCTGGCCATGCGCTGGCCGAGGAACTGGGCGGGCGCTTCGTCCGCTGCGACGTCAGCGCCGAGGCGGACGGCCAGGCGGTCGTGGCCGCCGCCACCGCGCTGGGCCGCCTGGCCGGACTGGTGAACTGCGCGGGCATCGCCACCGCCAGCAAGACCGTCGGCAAGAATGGCCCGCACCCGCTCGACGCCTTCGACAAGACCATCCGTGTCAACCTGATCGGCACCTTCAACATGATCCGGCTCGCCGCCGCGGCCATGGTGCAGAACGCACCCGATGCCGAGGGCGAGCGCGGCGTGATCATCAATACGGCCTCGGTGGCGGCCTTCGACGGCCAGATCGGGCAGGCGGCCTACGCGGCGTCCAAGGGCGGCGTGGTTGCCATGACCCTGGCCATCGCCCGCGACCTGGCGCGCGACGGCGTGCGCTGCATGACGATCGCGCCGGGCATTTTCGAAACTCCGATGCTGCTGGGCATGCCGCAAGAGGTGCAGGACGCACTTGGCAAGATGGTGCCGTTCCCGTCGCGCCTTGGCCGGCCCGCCGAGTACGCGAAGATGGTCGCCGCCATCATCGGCAACACCATGCTCAACGGCGAGGTGATCCGCCTCGACGGCGCCATCCGCATGCAGCCGAAGTAAGGCCCCCCTGACGCGCTCCCGCCGGCCAGTCCTCAGGCCGGCATCAGCATCACCAGCGTCAGTCCCGGCGCGGCAGCCGGTACCAGCGTGAGCTGCTCGAAATGCAGCAGCCCGTGCAGCGGATGGCGAAAGCCGCGGCGGCCACCCTGCCGCTCCTCCACATCCTGCGAGAGCCAGTCGGCGCGAAACGCCGGGCTCTCGGCAAGCAGGCCCTCCACCAGCGCCCGCGTCGGCGGGTCTTCGGCATGGCGGATACTGTGGGCGCGGAATTCCGCCACCAGGCGTGCCGCCCGGTGCGGCCAGTCTTCCACCAGCGCCTGCAACGGCTGCGACAGGAACATGCTGCGCAGCAGGTTGCGCTCGCCGCTGGCGGGATCCAGCCAGCCCACGAACAGCCCGGCGGCAGCCGCATTCCATGCCAGCGCGTTCCACTGCCGGTCCAGCAGGTAGGCCGGGCCTTTGATGGCCTCCACGCTGGCCATGACCGTGGCAGGTACGTGTCCGTCCTGCGCCTGCATGGGGTCGCGCCGGCCCGCCAGCTCGAAGAGGTAGGCCCGCTCGGCGCGCGACAGCCGCAGGGCGCCGGCGAGGCTGGCCAGCGCGCGCGCCGACAGCGCCACCGGCCTGCCCTGCTCCAGCCACGTGACCCAGGTAGCGCTGAGACCAGCCAGTTGCGCCAGTTCCTCGCGCCGCAAACCCGGCGTGCGGCGCCGGCGCCCCGGCGCCAGTCCGACTTCGGCCGGCGCCAGGCGCTCGCGGTGCGCGCGCAGGAAACGGCCGAGCACGGCTTCGCGCGCCAGCTCGCGCGGGTTAGCGGTGCCGGGCGACGCAAGCGGCGAAGCGGGTGGTTCGGATGGAAGGGCGTGGTCGCGCATGAGGGCAGGCGGGTGTCGAAACTAGTGCGTTTTATACCAGGATAAATCCCTGACTTGTACCGGGAAAACAGCCTGCTACAGTACGTCGAACCCGTCCCGCGGGCAAGTCCCCGGGCCCCGCAGGTGGTCCCGCGAACCCTACTATTTCATTCACTAGAATTCACCAGCGGCCTCTCGCCGCCAGGAGAGCCTCATGCAACAGCAAGAACTCGTTGCCGCCCAGTTCGGCGCCACTGCCAGCGCCTACCTCACCAGCGCCGTCCATGCCCAGGGCGCCGACCTGCAGCAGCTTGCGCAGGAACTGGCCGCCCTGCCCGCGGCACGGGTGCTCGACCTCGGTTGCGGCGCCGGCCACGCCAGCTTTGCCGCCGCAGGCGTTGCGGCCGAAGTGACGGCTTACGATCTGTCGGCGGAAATGCTGTCGGTGGTGGAGACGGCGGCGCGCGCCAAGGGTCTGGTCAATATCCGCACCCGCCAGGGTGCGGCGGAATCGCTGCCCTTCGACGATGCCAGCTTCGATGCCGTGATCTCGCGCATGAGCGCCCACCACTGGCGCAACGTGCCGGCGGCGCTGGAGGAGATGCACCGTGTGCTCAAGCCGGGCGGCAAGATCGTGCTGATCGATATCGCGGGCGCGCAGGACCCGCTGCTCGACACCTGGCTGCAATCGGTGGAACTGCTGCGCGACCCTTCCCATATCCGTGATTACACCGGACCGGAATGGCAAGCCATGCTGGAGACGGCGGGTTTCAGCGCGAGCGTCTCGCCGGTCTGGCGCATCGAAATCGAATTTGCCAGCTGGGTCCAGCGCATGCGTACGCCGGCAGTGGCGGTGGCCGCCATCCAGCACCTGTGGCAGGTGGCGCCGGCCGAAGTACGCGACCACTACCTGGTCAAGGACGACGGCAGCTTTGCGCTGGAAGCACTGATGCTGACGGCAACGCGCACCTGAGCCCGGCGGCGGCGGCTTACGGCATGGCCGGCTCGGCCGGCAGCGGCAAGCCCCGCACCATCTGCCAGACTGCCGCAGCCGAAGGCGACAAGGAGCGGTCTTCCCGGCACACCATGACGATGCGGCGCTCTTCGCGCGGTATCAACGGCCGCCAGACCAGCGGCGACGCCGCCGGGAGCGGCAGCGAAAACGAAGGCAGCACCGAGGCGCCGATGCCGGCCTCGACCATGCCGAACACACTGGCCGAATGCCCCAGCGACTGCACCACGCTGGGCGACACGCCGTGACTAGCGAAGATGCGATCGATCAGCGGCCGGCTGCCGGAGGCAAGATCCAGCAACACTAGCGGCATCCCATCCAGCGCGGACCAGGGCACCGGGCCGGTGCCGGCCAAAGGGTGATCCCGCCGGCACACAAAACAAAAAGGATCGGTGGCCAGCGGCACGATGGTCAGGCCCTCGTGCGCCAGCGGGTCGATCAGCACGCCGAAATCCACCGCCCCGGCGCGGATCTGCTCCAGCCCGTCCGCCTGCACGTTGTCGCGCACGGTGAGCCGGATGTCCGGATACTGACGCGCGCAGGCGGCAACATAGAGCGGCATCAGGCGCGCGGAAATCGTGGGGGCGCTGGCGATCACCACGCGCCCGCGATAGCGTTCGCCGAGCTGGCGCGTTTCCTCCAGCGTGTCGTCCAGCTGGCCGAGCAGGCGCTCGATCGCCGGCGCCAGCGCCTGGCCCGCTTCGGTCACCACCACTTCCCGCGTGGTGCGGTCGAGCAGACGTACGCCAAGTGCTTCTTCAAGCTCTGCCACGCCACGGCTGACCGCGGGCTGCGTCAGGCCAACGGCATCCGCCGCGCGGCTGAAGCTGCCATGCCCGACCACGGCCAGGAAAACACGCAACTGGCGCAGGGTGTAATTCATGCGTTTAGGAAATGAATGGATGCGATAAATGAATTTGCATTCTAGGCTTCGGTGCAGTCCAATACTAGGCAAAATCCGCATCCAGGCTCGCCCTCATGTCCGCCATCCTCTCACCGTTCAAGAAAATCTACGACCTGATCGACGGGTTCGTATTGATCATGCTCGCCGCCATCGGCATCGCGCTGCTGGCGCCCGAAATCGGCGCCGGCGACGGGCCGCTGCACCTGGGCATGGTCACCAACCTGGGCGTAGCGCTGGTCTTCTTCCTGCACGGCGCCGCGCTGTCGCGCGACAAGCTGGTGGCCGGCGCGCGCCACTGGCGCCTGCATACCTTCGTCCAGAGCTTCACCTATATCGTCTTCCCGGTGGTCGGGCTGGCGCTGATGTTCGGCCTGCGCAAGGTCCTGCCGGCCGAACTGCTGCTGGGCGTGTTCTACCTGTGCGCCCTGCCCTCGACGGTGTCCTCATCGGTGGCGATGACCTCGATGGCGCGCGGCAATGTGCCCGGCGCCATCTTCAACGCCACCATCTCCGGCCTGATCGGCATGGCGGTGACGCCGCTGCTGATCGGCCTGGTCATCAGCGCCAGCGGCGCTTCGATGCCGCTGGGCAAGGCCCTGACCGGCGTTGCGCTGCAATTGCTGCTGCCGTTCGCGCTGGGCCAGCTGGCCCGCCCGCTGATCGGCAGCTGGCTGGCCGGGAAGAAGCAGATCACCAACAAGATCGACCGCGGCGTGATCGTGCTGATCGTTTATTCCTCTTTCTGCGATGCGACCGCGGCCGGGCTGTGGCACAAGTACAGCTGGGAGACCATCGGCGCCGTGATGGTACTGGCGGCCGTGCTGCTGCTGGTGATCCTGGCCACCACCACCTTCGCCGCGCGCCGCATGGGCTTCTCGGTGGAAGACGAGATCACCGCGGTGTTCTGCGGCTCCAAGAAGAGCCTGGCCAATGGCATCCCGATGGCCAAGATCCTGTTCGCCGGCCATCCGGCGCTGGGCCTGCTGGTGCTGCCGCTGATGGTCTACCACCAGTTGCAGCTGATCGTGTGCTCGGTGATCGCCTCGCGCTACGCCAGCCGCGACGCGCTGCCCGGCGGCGCCACGGCACGCGCACAAGCGTGATGCCACGCTAGCACAGCATGAAAACGGCCGGCAAAATGCCGGCCGTTCTGTTTTCCCCGCGCCGCCTACACCGACGGATTCTTCGACAGCGGCGGATTGCGCGCGAAGTAGTTCCTGATGCCGCGCAGGATGGCGTTGGCCAGCTGGTCCTGGTGGGATTCGTCGTTGAGCTTGCGCTCCTCTTCCGGATTGCTGATGAACGCGGTCTCGACCAGGATGGACGGAATATCCGGCGCCTTCAGCACGGCGAAGCCGGCCTGTTCCACGCTGCCCTTGTGCAGCCGGTTGACGCCGCCGATCTCCGCCAGCACCGCCTTGCCCACCTGCAGGCTGTCGTTGATCTGCGCGGTGGTGGAGAGGTCCAGCAGTACGCGCGCCACCTGCGCATCCTTGTTGCCCATATTGGCGCCGCCGATCAGGTCGGAAGCGTTTTCCTTGTTGGCCATCCAGCGCGCCGCGCTGCTCGATGCGCCGCGCTCGGACAGCGCGAAGACCGAGGCGCCCTTGGCTTCCGGCGACAGGAAGGCATCGGCGTGGATCGACACGAACAGGTCCGCCTGCACGCGGCGTGCCTTCTGCACGCGCACATTGAGCGGCACGAAGAAATCCGCGTCGCGCGTCATCATGGCCCGCATATTGGGCTGGGCATCGATCTTGGCACGCAGCCGCTGCGCGATCTGCAGCACCACGTCTTTCTCGCGCGAGCCGGCTGCGCCGGTGGCGCCGGGATCCTCGCCGCCATGGCCGGGATCGATCGCCACGGTCAGCAGGCGGCGCATCTTGAAGGGACGGTCCGACGGCGGGTTGTTGGCCGGCAGGGCCGGCGGCGGATTGTTCTGCGCCAGGGGCGGCGTGGCCGAAGGCGCCGGCGGCCTGGGCCGGGTGGCGGCCATCGGCGGCAAGGCCGGCACTGGATTGGGGCCCTTGTCTTCGAACTTGCGCACCAGCGCGCCGATGGCGTCTTCCTCGCCCGTGGCGGGCGCGCCGGACACGCCGTCGGCACCGGCCGGCGCCGGGGCAGCGGCAAAGCGGCGCTGCTTGTCCTCGGTATCGCGCACCAGCTTCCACAGCGGGTCGGGCGGGTTGACCGGGTAAAGGTCGAATACCAGGCGGTTGCGGTAGCTGCCGATCGGCGCCAGCGTGAACACCTGCGGCGAGACGTCTTCCTTCAGGTCGAACACCAGCCGCACCACGCGCGGGCGGTTCTGGCCCACGCGCACGGTCTGGATATAGGGGTCGTTCGAGGTGATCTTGGCCACCAGCTCGCGCAAGGTGGGCGAGAGGTCGAGGCCATCGATGTCCACCACCAGCCGGTCGGGGCCGTGGACCATCTGGTGGACGGCGGCCAGCGGCTCATCGGATTCGATGGTGACGCGGGTGTATTCCTCGGCGGGCCAGACCCGTACCGCGACGATGCCGGCGCCAAAGGCGATTTGCGGTCCCGCCAGCGTGAGCACCACGGTGCCGGCGCCGGCCTTGAGGCACTGCCCCAGCCATTTGCGGCGGGCCAGCTGGATTTGGTCGGGTCGGTCGGTGGCGAGTCGCTTGATCAGCATGCGCAAAGCAGGGTAAGTCCAGTCTGAGTATAGGCACGAAGCGTAACGATTCGGCGTTCAGCAGCATCGTCGGCGTCGCTTGTGTCCGATTGGAGCAACAGGTGAAGGTCCGGTTCCCCAAGCAGGTGCCCGGCTTTCTCCGGCCATTCGACCAGATTGAAAGCGGGCTCGGCAAAACAATCGCGGAAACCGGCATCGACCCACTCCTCCGGATCGGCGAAACGGTACAGGTCGAAGTGATAGGCGGTCAGCGGCGAACCGTCCGCGCGCGTGACCGAATAGGGCTCGCACAGCGTGTAGGTAGGGCTGCGCACCTTGCCGGCGTGGCCGAGCGCGCGCAGGATCGCGCGCGACAGCGTGGTCTTGCCGGCACCGAGGTCGCCCGAGAGCTGCAGGTGCACCGTCCGGGGCGGCAGGTTGCGCACGACGCCGGCCAGGGCGGCGCCAAGCCTGGCGGTGGCCGCTTCGTCGGGCAGGTTCAATGTGCGTTCTTCGAGCAGGGGCATTGCGTACAATTCGGGAATGATCGACCGAGCAGCCCAGGCGCCAACCGCCTCGCCCCCTCCTGCCTGCGGCGCCGCCCCGCAGGGTGCGCCTCGCCTTGACCCTCCCCTTGCACGTCCGGGCACGGATGCCGCCGGGCTGGCGGCACTGGCGCGCTCGATCCGGGCCTGGGGCGCGGAGCTAGGCTTCGACGCGGTCAGCATCGCCGAAGTCGATCTCAGCCG
The DNA here is from genome assembly GCF_057798855.1 of Cupriavidus sp. 96C5-1. Taxonomy (NCBI): domain Bacteria; kingdom Pseudomonadati; phylum Pseudomonadota; class Betaproteobacteria; order Burkholderiales; family Burkholderiaceae; genus Cupriavidus; species Cupriavidus sp. 96C5-1. Next base: position 217,232 of record NZ_JBYOJU010000007.1, read on the forward strand.
GGCAGAGGCAGGATTGATGGCGTGGCTGGCGCAGGGCTACCACGGCGACATGGATTATATGGCGAACCATGGCGTACGGCGTGCCCGCCCCGCCGAACTGGTGCCCGGCACGGTGCGCGCCATCGTGGCGCGCATGCCTTACCTGCCGGCGGCGGGCCCGGATGACTGGCGAGCCCACGAGTTCGCGCGGCTCGACGACCCCGCCACCGCGATGATTTCGCTCTATGCCCGTGGCCGCGACTACCACAAGGTGCTGCGCAACCGCCTGCAGCAGCTTGCCAGCCGCATCGAAGCCGCCATCGGCCCGTTCGGCTACCGCGTCTTTACCGACTCGGCACCGGTGATGGAGGTGGCGCTGGCCGCCCAGGGCGGGCTCGGCTGGCGCGGCAAGCATACGCTGCTGCTCGACCGCGAAGGCGGCTCGATGTTCTTCCTCGGCGAAATCCTGGTCGATGTGCCCTTTCCCGCCGACGCGCCCGAGCCGGGCCATTGCGGCAATTGCCGCCGCTGCATCGATATCTGCCCGACCCAGGCCATCCTGGAGCCGTACCGGATCGATGCGCGCCGCTGCATCTCCTACCTGACCATCGAGCACAAGGGCGCCATCCCCGAGGCACTGCGCGCGCCGATGGGCAACCGCGTGTACGGCTGCGACGACTGCCAGCTGGCCTGCCCCTGGAACAAGTTCGCCCACCGCGCCACGCTGCCCGACTTCGATGTGCGCAACGGCTTCGACGCGCCCGACATGGCTGCGCTGTTCGGCTGGACGGAGGCGGAATTCAATCAGCGGCTGGAAGGCAGCCCGATCCGCCGCATCGGCCATGAACGCTGGCTGCGCAACCTGGCCGTGGGCCTGGGCAACAGCCTGCGCGCCGCCTGCGCCGGCGGCGACACGGCGCTCGCCGCCCGCATCCGCGCGGCGCTTGGCGCGCGCCAGGCCGGGGCCAGCCCGCTGGTACGCGAGCATATCGACTGGGCGCTGGCGCAGGACGGCGCACCCGATGCCGCCAAACCGGCCCCCGCTAGCTGACCAGCGCCAGCCAGAACGGCGTGGTGACGATGGCCGCCACGGTCATCACCGAAATGGTGGCCGCCACCATCGGCCCGTTGCCGCCCATGCGCACCGCCAGGATGTAAGCGCTCGACGCGGTCGGCAGCGAGGCGAACAGCACGACGATCTGCGACTGCAGTTCGGTCAGCGGCAACAGCCGCCCCACCGCCCAGGCAAAGCAGGGCATGGCCAGCAGCTTCACGCCGCTCCACCATGCCACCGGCCCCGCCGCGCCGGTGGCGCCGCTCATCTGCAGGCCCGCGCCGACCGTCATCAGGCCCAGCGCGGTGGACGCGGAACCCAGCCGGGCCAGCGTCATGCCCAGCACCTCGGGCGGATGCAGGCCGATCAGGTTGGTCAGCAAGCCGCCGGCAGTGGCCAGGATCAGCGGATTGCGCGCCAGCTCGCGCCACAGCCGGGTTTCGCCGTGACGGGCCAGCGCCCATACCGCCGCCACGTTGCACAGCGGCACCGTGCAGCCGACGATCACCGCCATCATCGCGAGTCCCTCGCTGCCGCCCAGGCGCGAGGCCAGCGCCAGCCCGATGTAGGAATTGAAGCGGAACGCGGTTTGCAGGCCCGAGGCGAAATCCAGCGGAGCCGGCCGCAACGCCCATTTGACGGCGTAGCCGCCGACCATGCCGAACGCCGTGGTCAGCAGCGCCAGGCCGAGCATCGCCGAAGTGGAAGAGAAATCGAACCTGGCACTATTGGTGGATTGCAGCAACAGCGCGGGAAACAGCACGAAATAGACCAGGCGTTCCACGCCTGACCAGAAGGCACGGTCGAACGGCGTGTAGCGCACCAGCAGCCAGCCTATCAGGATCAGGCTGAAATCCGGCACCAGCAGGAGGGCAGAAGACATCGTCTCGTTCTGTTTATTCTATGTATTCAGATGACCGCCGCGCCTTGGGGCTGCGCTTGTCTCCCGCCGGCAGGCGAGTGCGGACAACCGGCTTTGCCCCTACGGAGTGCAGACTAGGGCAGATACCGATTGGTATTGTTTCAGAAATCATCGAACATCGCACGTTCCGTCGTACCGTCTACCCTTCATGTTTGCCCGTCGTACCCCGTTTGCGCGCGCCCCGCTGCGCCGCCGCGCCAGCCAGCTCGCACTCACCCTCTGCGTGAGCGCGCTCATGGCCATGCCGCCGGGCTCCGCGCGCGCCAGCGAAATCGAGGGCATGCGTATCGACGATGCCACCCGGGTCGGCGGCAAGGAATTGCAACTGAATGGCACGGGCCTGCGCTCGATGTTCATCATCAAGGGCTATGTGGCCGCGCTCTACCTGCCGGAAAAGGCCCGCAATGCCACGGTGGTGCTGGGCGACCACGGGCCCAAGCGCCTGCAGATCCGGCCATTGCGCGAAGTGGCGTCCGACGCGTTTATCAAGGCCCTGAACGAGGGGATTCGCGAAAACCACAGCGAGGCCCAGTTCCTGAGACTGTCCGACCGCCTGCTCCAGCTCGAACAGACCATGGAGCAGATGGGTACCGCCCGCAAGGGCGACGTGATCAATTTCGATTTTTCGCCCGATGGCGGCACCGTGGTCGCCATCAACGGCACGCCGCGCGGCAAGCCGATCCCGGGCGAGGACTTCTACCAGGCGGTGCTGCGCATTTTCCTGGGCGACCACCCGGTCGACCGGGATCTCAAGCGCGGACTGCTGGGCGGTTGACCCCGGGACGGCCCGCGCGGCCTGCCCGCCAGGACTCACGCCGCCGGCCAGGCCGCCCGTCACATCGGGGGCCCGGCCGGCGTTCTTTACTTCGGGCGGGACATCCCCGCCCGCTCTTTTGACGGGAGACACGATCTCATGCAGACAAGCAAAATCGCCCTGGCCCTGAGCCTGGCAGCCGCCGCCTCCGTAGCCCAGGCGGACAATTTCCCGAGCAAGCCGATCCGGCTGATCATCCCGTTCGCGCCCGGCGGCACCACCGATATCGTGGGCCGCGGCGCTGCCGACCAGATGAGCCGCATCCTGGGCCAGCCCGTGGTGGTGGAAAACCGCGCCGGCGGGGGCGGCTCGATCGGCGCCGATGCCATCGCCAAGGCCGCCCCGGACGGCTACACCATCGGCATCTCCACGGTGTCCACGATGGCGGTCAACCCGGCCTGCAATCCCAAGCTGTCGTACGACCCCATCAAGGACTTCAAGCCGATCACCAACCTGGCCAACGTGGCCAACGTGATCGCGGTCAACCCGAACTTCCCGGCCAAGGACTACAAGGAATTCCTCGCCGTGCTGAAGGCCAATCCGGGCAAGTATTCGTTCGCCACCTCCGGCACCTGCGCCTTTGGCCATATGCTGGGCGAGCAGTTCAAGGTCTCCACCAAGACCTTCATGGTTCATATCCCCTACCGCGGCGCGGGCCCGGCGCTGAACGACGTGCTGGCCGGCCAGGTGCCGATCATGGTGGACAACCTGCCCTCCTCGATGCCCTATATCAAGGCCGGCAAGCTGCGCCCGATCGTGGTGGCGTGGCACAAGCGCATCGACGCGCTGCCAAACGTGCCGACCTTCGGCGAACTGGGCCTGAAGGAGCCGAACGACCCGGCCTGGTACGGCCTGGTAGCCCCGGCCGGCACGCCCGACGACGTCATCAGGAAGCTCAACGAAGCCGCCGTCAAGGCACTGCAGGACAAGGACTTCCAGCAGCGCCTGCGCACCGCCGGCGCCGAACCTTCGGGCAACACCCCGGCGCAGCACGCGGCCGAGATCAAGAAGGAATTCGAGAAGATGAAGAACCTGGTGAAGGTGCAGAACATCAAGCTGGAGCAGTGATGCCGTGCCGGCTGGCCTGATGCCAGCCTGCGCCCGCCAAAGCCCCGGAGCCAGGCTCCGGGGCTCTTTCTTTTGTGCGCAAGCGCGGCCGGCCCCCTCACGCCGCGACCGCCGCCCGCTCCAGCAGCGCCCGCACCTCCGCCACGGTGGGGGAGTATGCGCCCGCGCGCGTAGCGGCCACGGCGGCTGTCGCCGCCGCCCAGCGCGCCTGCCGCGCCAGCGTCGCGTCGGGATCCAGCAGCAAGCCAGCCATCCAGCCGCCCATGGCGGCATCGCCGCAGCCCACGGTGTCGACCACATCGACGGCAAACACCGGCTGCTCGCACGCCTGGCCGCCGTGCAACAGCGTCATGCCGGCCGCGCCGCGCGTCAGCAGCACGCGGGCTTGCGGCGCCAGCGCCCGCAGCGCGGCCAGCGCGGCGGGCTCGTCCAGCGCCGGGTACAGGCCACGCAGGTCTTCGTCCGACACCTTGATGTAGTCCGCCAGGCCGGCCATGTGCGCAAACACGGCCTGGTACTCCGGCGCGCGCATGGGCGAACGGAAATTGGGATCGAAGGCGATGCGCCGGCCCGCCGCCGCGGCCTGCGTGGCTTCTTCGCACAGGCGCGCGGCGAGCGGCTGGCGCGCCAGGCTCAGGGAGCCGAAATGCACGGTGCGCGCGGCCTGGCGCCAGCCCGCCGGCAGCCTGGCGGGATCGAAGTAGAGATCGGCGCTGTCGTCACCCACGAAGAAATACCGTGGCGGATGCTGCGCGCCGACAAAGGCCAGCAGCGGCGAGCGTTCCGCGCGCTGCAGGAAACGCAGGTCCAGGCCTGCATCCGCGCTGGCCTGGGCCAGCTGGTCGCCCAGCGTGTCGCGGCTGATCGCACCGGCGAAGGCGGTCGGCACGCCCAGCCGCGCGCCCACCCGGGCCACGTTCCAGCATGAGCCGCCGGGCAGGCCGAGCCAGTCGTTGCCGCCCTGGTGAACCATATCGGTCAACGCTTCGCCGAAGACCACATACGTGGGCCATGGTGTCGTTGTCATTGCATCCTCTGTTGTGTTCGCGCGTCGGCGTGCGCCGCGCCTTACCCTTGCCATGCCGACGCGGCGGCCAGCGCGCGCCGGATCAGGCCCGCGGTGGACGCATCGTGCTGCCGGACCGGCCCGCCATCGAGCTCGCTGGCGATCGGCGCGGCCAATTGCTTGCCGAGCTCCACGCCCCACTGGTCGAAGGAGTTGATATGCCACAGCACCCCCTGCACGAAGGTGCGGTGCTCCGAAAGCGCGACCAGTGCGCCGAGGTGATAGGGGTCCAGCCGCTCCAGCAACAGCGTGTTGCTGGGGCGGTTGCCCTCGAACACCAGGTGCGGCACCAGCGCCTCGTCCTGCACGCCCAGCGCCCTGACCTCCTCCGCGGTACGGCCGCGCAGCAGCGCCTCGCCCTGGGCAAAGCAGTTGGCGAGCAGCTTGCTGTGGTGGCCAGGCATCGGGTGCACCGGTTCAAGCGTGGCGATAAAGTCCACCGGCATCCAGTGCGAGCCCTGATGCACCATCTGGAAGTAGGCGTGCTGGCCGTTGGTGCCGGTGGTGCCCCATACCACCGGCGCGGTGCCTTGCGCGGCCGCACCGCCGTCGAGCCGCACGGACTTGCCGTTGCTCTCCATCTCGAGTTGCTGCAGGAAGGCCGGCAGGAGTTCCAGCGGCTCGCAGTACGGCGCCACGCAGCGGCTGCCGGTGCCGAGGAAGCTGCGGTACCAGACGTCGAGCAGGCCAAGGATCACCGGCATGTTGCGCGGGATGTCCGCTTCGGCGAAATGCCGGTCCATGGCGCGCGCTCCATCGAGCAGTTGCCGGAAGCGCGTGAAGCCGACCGCCAGCGCGATCGACAACCCCACCGCTGACCACAGCGAGAAGCGCCCGCCCACCCAGTCCCAGAACGGAAACATATTGGCGGGATCGATGCCGAACGCAGCCACCGCCTCCCGGTTGGTGGAGACCGCGACGAAATGGCGCGCCAGCTGCGCCTGCGGCACGCCATGGCGCTGGAACCAGGTACGCGCGGTGTGCGCATTGGCCATGGTCTCGAGCGTGGTGAAGGTCTTGGAGCAGACCACCACCAGCGTGCTGGCCGCATCCAGCCGCGGCAGCACGGCGGCAAGATCGCTGCCGTCCACGTTGGCGACGAAATGCATGCGCGGCCCATCGCTGTCCAGGTGCGCAAGCGCGCGGCAAACCATGCGCGGCCCCAGGTCCGAGCCGCCGATGCCGATATTGACCACATCCGTGATCACGCGGCCGTCCCAGCCGCGCCACGCGCCGCCGCGCACCGCGTCGGCAAAGCGCTCCATCTGCGCCAGCACCGCGGCCACCTCGCCGGCCACCGGCACGCCCTGCGCATGGAAGCCATCCTCCGGCCAGGCGCGCAGCGCCATATGCAGCGCGGCGCGCCGCTCGGTGGTGTTGACCGCCTCGCCACGGTACATCGCGTCGCGCCGCGCGGCTACGCCTGCCTCGCGGGCCAGCGCGAACAGCAGCGCCATGGTGGTGTCGGTGACGCGGTTCTTGGCGTAGTCCAGTGTCAGGCCGGCGGCCTCCAGCACGAATGCCGCACCACGGGCTTCGCCCTGCCGGCCTTCGAACCAGTCGCGCAGATGGGCATGGCGGATGCCTTGCGCATGCGCCTGCAGCCGTTGCCAGGCAGGCAGGGAAGGTGGGGAATGAGACATCGGTTCGACTCCTGTACTCGCCGCCGCGCTGGCATGGACCGGCGCAACGTTATGCTTCAAATGCGCTTCGGACGGCCTTTACAGCTCTTCGTGCCAGACCGCGCCATCGCGCGACAGCAGCGCGCTCGACGCAGCCGGGCCCCAGGTGCCGGCGGTGTACAGCTTGGGGGCGAAGTTGCTCTGCTCCCAGGCTTGCTGGATGGGCGCGACCCAGCGCCAGGCCTGGGCCTGCTCGTCGCGCCGCACGAACAAGCCAAGCCGGCCGCGGATGACATCGAGCAGCAGGCGCTCGTAAGCACCGGTCTTGCGCTCATGCCGTGCGCCCTGCCCGCGCGGCAGCATGCGTTGCAGGTCCAGCGAAGCGGGCTGCAGCGCCTGCGTGTCGCCCGGCTGCTTGACCAGGAAATGCAGGCGGATGCTTTCCTCGGGCTGCAGCGTGATCACCAGCCGGTTGCCAGGCTCGTGGTCGAGCGGGCGTGGGAACAGGGAATACGGCACGTCGCGGAACTGGATCACGATCTCGGCCACGCGCGACTGCATGCGCTTGCCGGTGCGCAGGTAGAACGGCACCCCCGCCCACCGCCAGTTGGCGATCTCGGCCTTGATGGCGACGAAGGTCTCGGTCTGGCTGTCGGGCGGGATGGCCGCCTCGTTCACATAGCCCGGCACCGCGTCGCCGCCCGCGGCGCCGCGGCAGTATTGCCCGCGCACCACCTTCTCGGCGACCTCGCCCAGTTCGATCGGCTTGAGCGCCTTGAGGATCTTCAGCTTCTCGTCGCGGATGGCGTCCTCGGACAGGCTCGAGGGCGGCTCCATCGCCACCATGCACAGCAATTGCAGCAGGTGGTTCTGCACCATGTCGCGCAGCGCGCCGATACCGTCGTAGAAGGCGCCGCGCTTTTCCACGCCGAGTTCCTCGGCGATGGTGATCTGCACGTCGCGCACCCA